>NZ_JAAGPG010000442.1:0-7053 GCF_017104665.1 Burkholderia sp. Se-20378
TCGGGTCGTGCCCGCGTTCGCGGTCGCTGCCGCGGCGGCCACGCTGACGTGGATCGTCGTCCCGCAGCTGCAGACGGCCGGTGCCCCGGGCGCCGTCCAGGTCGCGTCGGCCGGTGCGCCGCAAGGCGGCAACCTGCAGCGCGTGACGGTTGCGCAGGCATCGGCCCAGCCGGGCCTGCAGGACGTCAACATCATCCGCGACGCCAGCCTCGACCAATACCTTGAAGCGCACCAGCAATTCGCGCAGCAGCCCGTTGTCACGGGTTCGATGCCGCTGATCCGCGCTGCCGTGACCACCACGCCAGGCCAATAAACCCGATGCGGACATTGCAGTTGAATCACGCCATCTCCGGATGGAAGCGGCTGCCGGCCCTCCTGCTTTGCGCAGCCGCCCTGTTGTCCGTTCAATCCCTTCCTGCCAGCGCACAGCAACCGGACGATCCCGTCGCGACCCGCAAGGGTGCCGCCGACTGGCTCGACCGTGTCCAGCAAGCGGCGCAGCAGCAGAGCTACGAAGGCACGTTCGTCTACCAGCGCGGCGGGTATGTGCAGTCGTCGCGCATCGCGCACGTCGCGTCCCGCGACGGCGAGTTCGAGCGCATCGAGACGCTCGACGGCAAGCCGCGCAAGCTGCTGCGACATAACGACGAGCTGTACACGTTCGTGCCCGAGCGCAAGCTGTGCGTGGTCGAGCGCCGTCAGACGCGCGACTCGTTCCCCGCGCTGCTCGGCGCGAGCGGCGAGCACGTGATGTCCGTCTACGACGCGAAGTCGCTCGGCAAGGACCGCGTGGCGGGGATCGACGCGCAGGTCGTCGAGCTCGTGCCGAAGGATGCGTACCGCTTCACGTACAAGCTGTGGGCCGACGCGCGCACGGGGCTGCTGCTGCGCTCGCAGACGCTCGATGCGAACGATCACGTGCTCGAGCAGATTGCGTTCTCGCAATTGCAGACGGGCGGCGCAAGCGGCGACAAGGCCGCGATCGCGGCCGGCATGCGCAACCTGAGCGGCTGGACGGTCGTGCGGCCGCCGGTCGCGACGGTCGACATGGAAGCGCAGGGCTGGCAGCTCGCCCCGAGCGTGGCCGGTTTCCAGAAGATTCGCGAAGTGCGCAGGCCGATGGCCGCGCGTGACGCGGGCGAGCCGCCGATCCCGGTCGATCAGGCCGTCTTCACCGACGGTCTCGCGACGATCTCGGTTTTCATCGAGCCGGCCGAAAAGAATACGCGCAAGGAAGGCGCGGGCAGCACCGGTGCAACGAACGTGCTCGTGAAGCGCCGCGGCGACTACTGGATCACCGTGCTCGGCGAAGTGCCGCCGGCTACGTTGCAGCAGTTCGCGTCTGCCATAGAATACAAGGCTTCCAAGTAACGCTACGGCTTCCGACATGATGAAACTCACGCTGCGCAAATGGCTCGCGGCGGCGGCGCTGTCTGCCTGCCTGCCGCTCGTGCCGCATACCGCGTTTGCGGTGACGGCTCCCGCTGCCAGCCTGCCCGACTTCGCCGACCTGGTCGAAAAGGTCGGGCCGGCCGTCGTGAACATCCGGACCACCGCCAACGTGCCGACGAGCAGCGGCCCGCGCGGGATGCTCCCGCCGGGCTTCGACAACGGCGACATGTCGGAATTCTTCCGGCGCTTCTTCGGCATTCCGCTGCCGCAGGCGCCCGGCAACGGTAGCGGCAATGGCGGCGGCAATCCGAAGAACGCGCCGACGCCTGACAATCCGCCCGACACCGAACAGAATCGCGGCGTCGGCTCGGGTTTCATCGTGTCGGCCGACGGTTACGTGATGACCAACGCGCACGTCGTCGACGATGCGGACACCATCTACGTGACGCTGACCGACAAGCGCGAATTCAAGGCGAAGCTGATCGGCGTCGACGATCGCACGGACGTCGCGGTCGTCAGGATCCAGGCGTCGAACCTGCCGGTCGTCGCGATCGGCGATTCGAACAAGGTGCGCGTCGGCGAGTGGGTTGTCGCGATCGGTTCGCCGTTCGGCCTCGACAACACGGTGACGGCCGGCATCGTCAGCTCGAAGAGCCGCAACACGGGCGACTACCTGCCGTTCATCCAGACCGACGTCGCCGTGAACCCCGGCAACTCGGGCGGCCCGCTGATCAACATGCAGGGCGAGGTGATCGGTATCAACTCGCAGATCTACAGCCGTACCGGCGGCTTCATGGGCATCTCGTTCGCGATTCCGATCGACGAGGCGATGCGCGTGGCTGACCAGCTGAAGGCGACGGGCAAGGTCACGCGCGGCCGGATCGCGGTGGCGATCGGCGAGGTGACGAAGGACGTGGCCGATTCGATCGGGCTGCCGAAGGCCGAGGGCGCGCTCGTCAGCAGCGTCGAGCCGGGCGGTCCGGCCGACAAGGCGGGCATCCAGCCGGGCGACATTATCCTGAAGTTCAATGGCCGTTCGGTCGATACGGCGTCGGACCTGCCGCGCATGGTTGGCGACACGAAGCCCGGCACGAAGGCGACGGTCAGCGTATGGCGCAAGGGTCAGGCACGCGATCTGCCGATCACGATCGCGGAGACGCCGGCCGAAACGACGGCGAAGGCCGAGCAGCGCAAGAACGCGCCGCAAAAGCCGCGCCAGACCAATTCGCTCGGTCTGACGGTCAGTGACCTGACGGCGGAGCAGATGAAGACGCTGAAGCTGAAGAACGGCGTGCAGATCGACGGCGTCGACGGCCCGGCCGCCCGTGCGGGCCTGCAGCGCGGTGACATCGTGCTGCGCGTCGGCGACACCGACATCACGAACGCGAAGCAGTTTGCCGACGTGACCGCGCAGCTCGATCCGCAGAAGGCGGTCGCGGTGCTCGTGCGGCGTGGCGACAACACGCAGTTCGTGCCCGTGCGGCCGCGCCAGAAGTAACGCGCCGATGTTCACGCTCTACGGCCGCGGCTGGTGCCACCTGTGCGACGACATGCGCGACGCACTGGCGCCGGTGGCGGCCGAATTCGGCGTCGCGGTCGATTACATCGACATCGACACCGATGCGGCACTCGTCGCCCGCTACGACGAGGATGTGCCCGTGCTGCTGCTGGACGGGGCGGAGGTATGTCGCCACCGGTTCGACGACGCACGGGTGCGCGATGCGCTGAAAGCCCGGCGCTGAGCCTGGCATGCCGCCGGCGGGTGTCGCTTCGCACGGGGCTTGGCCCGGCTGGCGCCTCCGGCGGGCCACTGCACGGCCCGGCGTAGGAAATACCGCCCGGCGAAGGCCTTTTCGGCTAAAATAAGCCGTTTTTTCACCGACTTACAAGGCGTGCTCCGCAGTCGTCGAGCGCGCCTTTTTCGCTTGATCGGCACTGAATGGATCATATTCGCAATTTCTCGATCATCGCGCACATCGACCATGGCAAGTCGACGCTCGCGGATCGCATCATCCAGGTATGCGGCGGCCTCGCCGACCGTGAAATGGAAGCGCAGGTGCTCGACTCGATGGATATCGAGCGCGAGCGCGGC
Organism: Burkholderia sp. Se-20378; assembly: GCF_017104665.1. Classification (NCBI taxonomy): domain Bacteria; kingdom Pseudomonadati; phylum Pseudomonadota; class Betaproteobacteria; order Burkholderiales; family Burkholderiaceae; genus Burkholderia; species Burkholderia sp. Se-20378. Next base: position 3,485 of record NZ_JAAGPG010000442.1, read on the forward strand.
ATCACGATCAAGGCGCAGACTGCCGCGTTGTCCTATCGCGCGCGCGACGGCAAGGTCTACAACCTGAACCTGATCGACACGCCGGGGCACGTCGACTTCTCGTACGAAGTCAGCCGTTCGCTGTCCGCATGCGAAGGCGCGCTGCTGGTCGTCGATGCGAGCCAGGGCGTCGAGGCGCAGACGGTCGCGAACTGCTACACGGCGATCGAGCTCGGCGTCGAGGTCGTTCCCGTGCTGAACAAGATCGACCTGCCCGCCGCGAACCCCGAAAACGCGATCGAGGAGATCGAGGACGTGATCGGCATCGACGCGACCGACGCGACGCGTTGCAGCGCGAAGACAGGCCTCGGCGTCGAGGACGTGCTCGAGTCGCTGATCGCGAAGGTGCCGCCGCCGAAGGGCGATCCGGCCGCGCCGCTGCAGGCGCTCATCATCGATTCGTGGTTCGACAACTACGTCGGTGTCGTGATGCTCGTACGCATCGTTAACGGCACGCTGCGCCCGAAGGACAAGATCAAGCTGATGGCGACCGGCGCGCAGTATCCGGTCGAGCACATCGGCGTGTTCACGCCGAAGTCGCGCAATCTAGAAACGCTGTCGGCCGGGCAGGTGGGTTTCATCATCGCTGGCATCAAGGAACTGACGGCAGCGAAGGTCGGCGACACCGTCACGCACGCGACCAAGGCTGCTGTCGAGCCGCTGCCGGGCTTCAAGGAAGTGAAGCCGCAGGTGTTCGCGGGGCTGTATCCGGTCGAGGCCAACCAGTATGACGCACTGCGCGAATCGCTCGAGAAGCTGAAGTTGAACGATGCGTCGCTGCAGTACGAGCCGGAAGTGTCGCAGGCGCTCGGCTTCGGTTTCCGCTGCGGCTTCCTCGGCCTGCTGCACATGGAAATCGTGCAGGAGCGGCTCGAACGCGAGTTCGACATGGACCTCATCACGACCGCGCCGACGGTTGTCTACGAGGTCGTGCAGAGCGACGGCTCGACGATCAAGGTCGAGAACCCGGCGAAGATGCCGGACCCGCCGAAGATCGAGGAGATTCGCGAGCCGATCGTCACGGTGAACCTGTACATGCCGCAGGACTACGTCGGCTCCGTGATCACGCTGTGCGAGCAGAAGCGCGGATCGCAGATCAACATGCAATATCACGGCCGTCAGGTGCAACTGACCTACGAGATCCCGATGGCCGAGATCGTGCTCGATTTCTTCGATCGCCTGAAGTCGGTGTCGCGCGGCTACGCGTCGATGGACTACGAGTTCAAGGAATACCGTGCGGCCGACGTCGTGAAGGTCGACATGCTGATCAACGGTGACAAGGTCGATGCGCTGTCGGTTATCGTCCACCGTTCGCAGTCACAGTACCGCGGCCGCGAAGTGGCCGCGAAGATGCGCGAGATCATTCCACGCCAGATGTACGACGTGGCGATCCAGGCTACGATCGGCGCGCACATCATTGCCCGCGAGAACATCAAGGCGCTGCGCAAGAACGTGCTGGCGAAGTGCTATGGCGGCGACATCTCACGAAAGAAGAAACTGCTCGAAAAGCAGAAAGCGGGTAAGAAACGAATGAAGCAGGTGGGTTCGGTCGAGATCCCGCAGGAAGCGTTCCTTGCGATCTTGCGCGTCGAAGACAAATAACAGGACTGATCCTTTTATGAATTTTGCGCTGATTCTTTTTGTGCTCGTCGTCTTGACGGGCGTAGCGTGGGTGCTGGACAAACTGGTGTTCCTGCCGCAGCGACGCAAGGCGGCCGACTCGGCGATCGAGGAGTTCGATCGCCAGCAGTCGCGCATCGACAAGCGTTTCGCGGATGAAAACGCGGTGCAGACGCGTTCGAAGCTGCGCGACGAGAAGCTGCGCCAGCCGTGGTGGCTCGAGTACACGGCGAGCTTCTTCCCGGTGATCCTGGCGGTGTTCGTCGTGCGTTCGTTCGTCGTCGAGCCGTTCAAGATTCCGTCGGGCTCGATGGTGCCGACGCTGCTCGTCGGCGATTTCATCCTCGTCAACAAGTTCGAATACGGGCTGCGCCTGCCGGTCACGAACACGAAGATCACGCAGGGCAGCCCGCTGTCGCGCGGCGATGTCGTCGTGTTCCGCTATCCGAAGGACGAGTCGGTCGACTACATCAAGCGCGTGATCGGCCTGCCGGGCGATACCGTCGCGTACCAGGACAAGCAACTCACGATCAACGGCCAGCCGGTGCCCGAAACGCCGCTGCCCGATTTCTTCGACGACGAGCGCCAGAACTACGCGAAGCAGTTCGAGGAAACGATCGGCAACAAGAAGAACGCGATCCTCAACAACCCGGCCGTGCCGCCGTTCGTGATGGGCGCATACGACTATCCGTTTCGCGACAACTGCACGTACAACAGCCGCGGCGTGATCTGCAAGGTGCCGCCCGGTCACTACTTCATGATGGGCGACAACCGCGACAACAGTGCGGACAGCCGCTACTGGGGTTTCGTGCCGGACCAGAACATCGTCGGCCGTGCGTTCTTCATCTGGATGAACTTCAGCGACCTGAAGCGCATCGGTTCCTTCAACTGATCGCATTCGACTCAATCGCAATGCGCGACGCACGGGCCGCGTCGCGTATTGCCGAACTACTTTAAGAACCGGCGGTAACACCGCCTCGTCACGCCTTTTCGCGTCCGGCCGTGCCGTTTCGGCCCGACCGGCGCCCGCGTTATACTCCTGCACATGCCCCTATCCCAGTTGGAAAGCCGGCTGCGCTACGAATTTCGCAATGCGGAATTGTTGCGCCAGGCTTTGACCCATCGTAGTCACAGTGCCACGCACAACGAACGGCTCGAGTTTCTCGGCGACTCCGTTCTGAATTGCGCGGTGGCTGCCCTTTTGTTCCAGCGTTTTAGCAAGCTGGACGAAGGCGATCTGTCGCGCGTACGCGCCAACCTCGTCAAACAGCAGTCGCTGTACGAAATTGCTCAGGCCCTGAATATCTCGGACGGGCTGCGGCTCGGCGAGGGCGAACTGCGCAGCGGCGGGTTCCGCCGCCCGTCGATCCTCGCGGACGCGTTCGAAGCCATCATCGGGGCCGTGTTCCTCGATGGCGGCTTCGAAGCCGCCCAAGGGGTCATCAAGCGCCTCTATATCCCGATTCTCGACCACATCGATCCGCGCACGCTCGGCAAGGACGCGAAGACGCTGCTGCAGGAATACCTGCAGGGGCACAAGATCGCGCTGCCCACCTACACGGTGGTCGCGACGCATGGTGCGGCGCACAATCAGCAATTCGAAGTCGAATGCACGGTGCCGAAGCTCGACGTGAAGGTGTCGGGCTCCGGTGCGAGCCGGCGCGCAGCCGAGCAGGCCGCGGCGAAGAAGGCGCTCGACGAGGTGATGGCGGCTGCGCCGATGCTGGCCGCGAAGCCGAAGCGCTCGAAAAACGCGCGCGGGTCGAAGCATGTCGAACCCGAAATCGTGCCGGGCGTGAAGGGCGTGCAGGAAGCGCTCGACCTGCGCTCGCCGGAGCGGAAGGAACGCGCGGCAGCGCGCGAGGCGAGGGCGGCCGGTGCGGCGCCTGCGGCAAGCGATGCGACCGGTA
>NZ_JAAGPG010000443.1:0-6989 GCF_017104665.1 Burkholderia sp. Se-20378
TCGACGCCCTGCGCAAAGGCAGCCGTCTGCGGGCCGGGGCTGACCGGCTGCGCGGCGGCGGCCAGGCGCGCGCGGCGCGACTGGCTGGTGGACGACGATGCGCGCGAGGACGTGGCGGTCATGGTGAACTCCTTTCCTTCGTCGAAGAAACGATGCGGGTCGTGCGAACGGTCAGGCCCAGCCGCCGTCGACGATCACGTCCTGCGCGGTGATCATCCGGCTGTCGTCGGCGGCAAGAAACAGCGCCATCCGCGCGAGATCGGCGGGCAGCAGCTCGGCATCGAGGCACTGGCCGGCCTTGATCGCCGCGCGGCCCGCGTCGTCGAGCCACAGCCGGCGCTGCTTGTCGGTCATCACCCAGCCGGGCACCAGCGAATTCACGCGGATGCCGAACGGGCCGAGGTCGCGCGCGAGACCGCGCGTCAGCCCCTGCACGGCCGCCTTCGCCATCACGTAGACGGGATAGCCGCCGTTCTTCAGCATCCAGCTGATCGAGCCGAGATTGATGATCGCGCCGCCGCCCTGCTGCTTCATGTCGTCGATCACCGCCTGCGCGGCGAAGAACTGGTGGCGCAGGTTCACCGCGATGCCCGCGTCGAACGATTCGGGCGTCACGTCGCCGATCGCGTGCCGCGCGTCGTTCGCCGCGTTGTTCACGAGCACCGCGATCGCGCCGATGCGCGCGCGGATCGCGTCGATCGCATGGCGCAGCGCATCGATGTCGGTCAGGTCGCACTGGAGGAACAGCGGCGCATGACGGACGTGCGCGAGGCTTTCCGCCAGCGCGGTACCGGCCGCCGCGTCGAGGTCGACGAACGCGACGCGCGCGCCCTGTTCGGCGAAGTGCTCGACGAACGCCGCGCCGATGCCGGTCGCGCCGCCCGTGATCAGCACCGCGCGATCCTGGAGGCTCGGATACCGTGCGTAGCGCGCGTGGCTCGCGGCGTGCGGGTCGTGCGCGGAAGTGTCGATGGTCATGCGGTTCGTCTCCGTAAGAGCGGATCGGGTCAGTCGCGGACGCCGCGGTTCTTCAACTGGTCGAGCAGCACGGCTGCGAGCAGGATCGCGCCGCGCACGAGGTACTGGTAGAACGCGTCGATGTTCAGCAGGTTCATCACGTTCTCGACGGTGCCCATGATCAGCACGCCGATCACGACGCCCGAGATCGTCGCGCGGCCGCCCATCAGCGACACGCCGCCGAGCACGCACGCGGAGATCACGTTCAGCTCGAAGCCCTGCGCGGCGTTCGGCTGGCCCGACGTGATGCGCGATGCGAGGATCACGCCCGCGAGTGCCGTCACTGCACCCTGGATCAGGAAGATGTACACGCGTGTGCGTTCGACGTTGATCCCCGCGAGCCGCGAGGCTTCCGGGTTGCCGCCGATCGCCAGCGTGTTGCGGCCATATACCGTCTGGTTCAGCAGCACGCCGAACGCGATGAAGCACAGCAGCGTGACCCAGATCGGCAGCGACACGCCGAACATCGACAGCCCGCCGAGCGCGATGAACGTATCCGACGACACGCCGACCGCCTGCCCCTTCGACACGATGAAGCCGAGCCCGCGCACGATCTCCATCGTCGCGAGCGTCGTGATCAGCGCGTTGATGCGCAGGTATGCGATCACCGCGCCGTTCACGAAGCCGATCGCGGCGCCGGCCGCGACCGCCGCGATGATCGCGACGAACGTGTTGTCGGTCGCGTTCAGCACCATCGCGCACAGCACGCCGGAGAACGCGACGGTCGAGCCGATCGACAGGTCGAAGTCGCGCGACGCGAGACAGAACATCATCGTGCACGCGACCATCCCGATCTGCGAGATCGACAGCGCGAGGCCGAGCATGTTGTCGATCGAGAAGAAGTGATCGACGGTGAGCGACATCGTGATGAACATCACCGCGAAGATCGCGATCAGGCTGTATTCGGTCAGATGCTGCCACCACTTCTGGCGGTCGCTCTGCTGCGGAACCAGCGCGTCGGCCGACGGCTTCACGGCGGCGCTGGCAAGGTTTTCGTTGACTTGCATGATGGTGTCTCCTGCTCCTGCATCGCACGGCCCGCGCCGCGCGTGTTCGATTCGAATGTCGTGTCCCGCGTCAGGCCGCCTCGACGGCGCTCGTCTGCGGCAGCGCGAGGCTCAGCACCGCGTGCTCGTTCGCCTGTTCGCGCGGCAGTTCGCCCGCGATCCGGCCTTCGCGCATCACGACGATGCGGTCGGACACACCGAGCACTTCGGGCAGCTCCGACGACACCATCACGATCGCGCAGCCGCGCTCCGCGAGCCGGTAGATCACGTCGTAGATCTCGTGCTTCGCGCCGACGTCGATCCCGCGCGTCGGTTCGTCGAGGATCACGACCTTCAGGTCGGGCTCCGCGAGCCAGCGCGACAGGATCGCCTTCTGCTGGTTGCCGCCCGACAGGAAGCGGATCTTCTGCCGCCGGTTCGGCGTCTTGATCTTGAGCCGCTGGATGAAACGGTCGGCCGTTTCGCTTTCGGCCCTGCGGTTGATGAAGAGCCCCGCGCGCAGCGAATGGCGGCGGCAACTGATGTTGATGTTCTCCGCGACCGACGCGATCGCGATGATCCCTTCTTCCTTGCGGTCCTCGGGGCACAGCACGATGCCGTGGCGGATCGCGTCGCCGGTGCGCTTCACGTCGATGCGCGCGCCGTCGAGCGTCAGCACGCCCGCGCGCCGGCGATCCGCGCCGTACACGAGCCGCATCAGCTCGCTGCGGCCCGCGCCGACGAGCCCGAAGAAGCCGACGATCTCGCCCGCGCGCACCGAGAAGCTCGCGGGTTCACGCAATGCGGGGCCGTCGACGCCTTCGGCGGCGAACCGCACGTCACCGAGCGCACGCGGCGCGTAATGATAGATATCCGAAATCTCGCGCCCGACCATCTCGGCGACGAGCCGTTCGCGCGGCACGTCGGCGAGCGATTCGTGCGATGCGATCTTGCGCCCGTCGCGGAAGATCGTGCACGCATCGCACAAGCGGTAGATCTCGTCCATCCGGTGCGAGATGTAGATCAGTGCACGGCCCTGCGCACGCAGATCGTCGACGAGCTTGAACAGCACTTCGGTCTCGCGATGCGACAGCGAGCTGGTCGGTTCGTCGAGCGCGATCACGCGCGCGTTGCGCATCAGCGCCTTGCAGATCTCGACCATCTGCCGCTGCGCGATCGACAGCCGCCCGAGCCGCGCATCGGGATCGAGGTCGACGCCCATCGCGGCGAGCCGCTCGCGCACGAAGCGCTTCGCCTCGCGCTTGCGCACCCAGCCGAACGCATTCGGCAGGCGGCCGAGCAGCAGGTTTTCCGCGACCGTGAGGTCGGGCACGTACTGCAGCTCCTGGTGAATCACCGCGATGCCGGCCGCGATCGACGCGGCCGCACTCGCGAACTGCACGGGCTGGCCGTCGACCAGCACGCTGCCCGCATCGGGCTGGTATTCGCCGCCGAGAATCTTCAGCAGCGTCGACTTGCCCGCGCCGTTCTCGCCCATCAGGCCATGCACCTCGCCCGCGTGCACGTCGAACGAAATGCCGTCGAGTGCGCGCACGCCAGGAAAGACCTTGCCGATATTGTCAAAACGCAGTGCCGCTGACACGTCGTCTCCCCACTTCCGGATCGATCGACCGCCGGCCGCCGCATCGCCGCGGCAGCCGGCGGGCCGCTTACTTCGACGCGAGCCCCATCTCGTCGCGCACCTTCGACACGTTGTCGCGCGTCGCGAGCATGCCGGTCGTCAGCGTCAGCGCCGGCGGCGCCTTGCCCTGCGTGATCCACGTGTACATCAGGTCCGAGGTTTCCTCGCCGTGGCGCTTCGGGCTGATGATCACGGTGCCGTAGAAGCCCGTCGGCTGCGGCTTCTTGAACTCGTTCAGCGCCGAATCGGAACCGCCGATGCCGATGCCGATCATGTTGTCCGCCTTGAAGCCGCGCCCTTCGGCCGCGCGCACCGCGCCAAGCACGGCTTCGTCGTTCAGGCCGTACGCCACCCAGTGCTTGAACTGCGGATTCTTCGTGAGCGCGATGTTCGCCGCGTTGAATGCGTTCTCGGTGTCGGTCTTCGCCTGCGGCGCCGCGATCACGTTCGCCTTCGGGAAGCCGGCGGCCACCAGCGCGTCGGTCGCGCCGCTCGTGCGGTCGTGCGCGGTCGGCAGCTGCTCGTAGGTGATGTCGATCGCGCCGACGTCCTTCATGTCCCAGCCACGCTTCTTGATCTCGGCCGCGATGCCGTCGCCGACCTGCTTGCCGATGTTGTACGCGGAGATCCCCATGTGCGGGACCGACTCGATCGGCTTGCCCGCGCCATCGACGAGGCGGTCATCCACCGTCATCATCTTCAGGTTGTGCGACTTCGCCTTCGCGACGATGCCCGGCCCGAGCTTCACGTCGGGCGTGCAGATGATGAAGCCCTGCGCCTTCTGCGCGGACAGGTTGTCGATCGCGCTCATCACCTTTTCACCGGACGGCGCGCCGATCTTCACGAGCGTGAAGCCCTTCGCCTTCGCCGCCATTTCGGCAAACTTCCACTCGTCCTGGAACCACGGCTCTTCCGGCTGCTTCACCAGGAAGCCGATCTTGACCGGATCGGCCGCGTGCGCGACGGGGCTCCCGATCACCACCGCGGCCGCGGCGGCCAGCGTTACGAACGTTCTGCGTTTCATCTCCAGTGTCTCCTTGTCTTCATCGAACAGGATGCAGCCGCTTGTTGGTTTCGACGCAGCGTGCGCGCGGCCATCGCACGTGCGGTCTTTCGAATCGTTGCGTCAATCGTGATACAGCGCCGCGCGCCCGCCATCGACGGTGATGCACGCAGCATTGATGAACGGCGCTTCGTCGGACGCCAGGAACACGGCCGTCATCGCGACCTCCTCGGGCCGACCGATCCGCTTCATCGGCTGCAGCGCGAGCGTTTCGGCGCGTGCGGCGGCAGGGTCAGGTTGCGCGTCCCACCAGTCGCGCGTGAGCTGCGTCTCGATGTAGCCCGGCGCGATCGCGTTCACGCGCACGTTGCGCTCGGCGTATTCGATGCCGAGCGCGCGTGTCAGGCCCAGCACGCCATGCTTCGCGACCGGGTACGGGAAACAGCCCGGGATGATCCTGAACGCGTGCGTCGACGCGATGTTCACGATGCTGCCGCGACCGCGTTCGACCATCCCCTCCAGCGCCGCGCGGCAGCCGTGCCACACGCCGTCGAGGTCGACCGCGAAGCAGCGGCGCCAGTCGTCGTCGGTCATCGTCAGCGGATCGGCGAACACGTTGATGCCCGCGTTGTTCACGAGCACGTCGAGCGGGCCGAATGCCGCCTCGGTCTGCGCCAGTGCCTCGCGCACCGCATCCTGGCGTGCGACATCCGCCTGCAGCGGCAGCACGCGCGCGCCGGCGATCTCGTGTGCGATCCCGGCGGCGGTGCGCTGCGCCTGCGGGAAATCGAGATCGACGAGCGCAACAGCCGCCCCTTCGCGAACGAACGCGCGGGCGATCGCGGCGCCGATCCCTCGGCCCGCGCCCGTCACCATCGCGACCTTGTCCGCGAGGCGGCCCATCATGCGGCTCCGCCGCGCGCCACGCGCAAGCCGGCCTGGAACGCGCGCGCGTTCGCCGCGGTCGCGTCGGCCGACTGGCCGGGGCGGTACAGCGCCGAGCCGAGCCCGAAGCCGTTCGCGCCGGCGTCGAGGAACGGCTGCATGTTGTCGGGCGAGATGCCGCCGACCGGAATCAACGGCACTGCGCGGTCGATCACCGCGCGCCATGCCTTCACGACATGCACGCCGAGCTGCTCGGCCGGGAACATCTTCAGCACGTCGGCGCCGTTCGCAAGCGCCGCAAAGGCTTCGGTCGGCGTCGCCACGCCCGGCGCGCTCGCAAGGCCGCGCTCGCGTGCGCGGCGGATCACGGCCGCGTCGCTGTGCGGCATCACGATCAGCGCGCCACCCGCGTCCTGCACGCGGTCGACATACTCGGCGCGCAGCACGGTCCCCGCGCCGACGATCGCATCGTCGGGCAGCGCGCGCCGCAGCGCCGCAATGCTGTCGAACGGATCGGGCGAGTTGAGCGGCACCTCGACGATCCGGAAGCCGGCCTCATAGAGCGCATGGCCGTGGTCGGCCGCTTCGGCGGGCGTGATCCCGCGCATGATCGCGATCAGCGGGCACGAGTCGAACGCACGCATCAGCGCGGCATGCGGCGTGTACGGCGCGGGCAAGGTCAGGTCGGACGGCATCGAAGGTTCCTCTGCAAACAGTTCATTGGTCGGCGCAGACGGGCTCGCCGTCTGCGCGCACGAGCCCGGCGCGCGACGCGATCCGCCACAGGCCGCGGTCGGTCGCATGCGCGACGACGCGGGCATGCGGGTGGCCGAATTCCTGGAGCGCATCGGCGTAGCGCGCACATAAGCTGTCATCGCCGATCAGCAGCAGCGGCTGGTCCGCGAGCGCGATGCCGCGCTCCGCGAGCATCGCGTCGAGCGCATTGAGCTCATGGCCGATCAGCAGCCCGGACAGGTAGTCGCCCTGCGCATCGGGCGCGAGCCGGTCGGTCAGGCCGAGCGTGCGCGTGCTGAAGATCGTCGCGAGCAGCCCCGTGTGCTGCGCGCCGCGCGCAACCGAGACGCCGCGCACGAACGCCGCGCGATCGGGCGACGCGCCGGTGCGCATCGTGCGGCCGAGGATCGTGTGGTCGCGCAGCACCGCGAACAGCTCGCCCGTCATGAAGGTCTGGAAGCGCTCGATCAACCCGTCCCTCACCCACGCCCATTTCGCATGGGTGCCCGGCAAGCCGATCAGTACCCCTGAACGATCGGCGCCAAGCGTGGGATCGCTCGCGAGTGCACCGAATATCTGCGTTTCTTCACCGCGCATCACGTCGGGCAGTTCGCCCGTGGCGATGACGCCCGGCACGATCGAGATCGGCGTGCCGCGCGACGTCGTCACCGTGATGAGGCCCGCGACGAGCGCGTCGGCGCCGGCCGGCACCGCGACGTAC
>NZ_JAAGPG010000444.1:0-6913 GCF_017104665.1 Burkholderia sp. Se-20378
TCGTGTGCTGCTTCTGTTTCTTTTTTTTTTTTTATTCTCCCGCCCCCACCGACTTCTCCCCGCTTCCGCACCCTCTTTCCCTACCCGCCGCTCTTCCGATCTGGCGGCCGGCGCGCGGCAGGCGGGTCGCGCGTGGCGGGGCGGGGTCGCGGACAAACGCCGCGAACGCGGTGAATTCGGCGCGCTGGCGTGTGAAGCGGACTGCGGGATCGGTCGTGCGACTCGGTCGCATGGTGTCTCCTCCGGAGGGCGGTGGCGTCGTTCGGGCGACGACTGGATGACGCCGATGGTGCTGGCCGCATGGGAAAACACCAATGCTGCTTCGGGACAATTGTTTTAGTATTTGGGCCAAATCGGCGCTTCGAGGGTTTCTCCGCATGAGCTTCTGGGATTTCACCCGGAGTCCGGCCAGCGCCCGGCTGCTGGTCGATTTCGGCGACGAGCGCGGCGTGCCGCACACGACGCTGCTGGCCGGCACGGGGCTCGCGGACGCGCAGCTCGACGATCCAAAGGTCGAGGTGACGGCCGCGCAGGAACTGCGGCTGACCGGCAACCTGCTGCGCGCGCTTGGGCGCGCGCCGGGCCTCGGGTTCGAGGTCGGCCAGCGCTATCACTTCTCGGCCTACGGCGTGTGGGGCTACGGGCTGATCGCGAGCGCGACCGCGCGCGATGCGCTGGCGCTGGCGCTGCGCTTCCTGCCGCTCACCTATGCGTTCACGGTGATCACGTACCGGGAGGAAAACGGGACGTGCGTGCTCGGTTTCGGCGCGCCGGAACTCGACGGCACGCTGAGCCGGTTCGTCGTCGAGCGCGACATGATGGCCGCGACCGTGCTGCTGCAGGAAATCGGCGGCGACGCATTTGCGTTGTCGCGCTTCACGGTGCAGGCGGCGCGCACGCCTTCCATGGCGGTGCCGCGCATCGCCGGCGTCGAACCCGCGTTCTCGGCGCGCGCGAACAGCCTCGCATTCGATCGCGTGTTGCTCGACCGGCCGCTGCCGCACGCGAATCCGCTGACGGTGTCGATGTGCGAACAGATGTGCGGCCAACTGCTCGAAGCGCGGCGTGCGCGCGTGGGCACGTCGGAGATGGTGCGCCAGTACCTGACCGCGACGCCCGGCTCCGCGCCGTTCTCGCTCGAGGACATGGCGCGGCTGATGAACACGAGCCCGCGCACGCTCAAGCGCCGGCTGCAGGAGGAGGGCACGACGTTCCGGGCGCTGCTCGCGCAGGCGCGCGGCGCGATGGCCGAGACGCTGCTCGGCGACGCGCGCCTGTCGCTCGCGGAAGTGGCCGAGCGGCTCGGCTTCAGCGACCTGTCGAGTTTCTCGCAGGCGTTCAAGCGCTGGTACGGCGTGCCGCCGGGCGCGTTTCGCAGCGCGGCGCAACGGGACAGCGGCCGTACCTGAATCACGGTACGATCGTTGGCATGCCTGCCGACATTCCAATCACGAGAGACTTTGCATGATCACGATTCGCCCGATGACCGACGATGATTTTCCGCGCTTCTGGCCGACTTACCGCGCCATCGTCTCCGCTCAGGAAACCTACGCATTCGATGCGGCGCCGACACAGGAGGCGGCGCGCGCACAGTGGCTCGATGCGCCGCTCTGCACGTGGATTGCCGAAGAGGATGGCGTGGTCCTGGGCTCGTACTACCTGAAGGCGAACGCGGGCGGCCCCGGCAATCACGTGAGCAACTGCGGCTACATGGTGAGCGAGTGCGCGCGCGGCCGTGGTGTCGCGCGCCTGATGTGCGAGCACTCGCAGCAGGTTGCACGCGAGCGCGGTTTCCTCGCGATGCAGTTCAACTCGGTCGTCTCGACGAACGAAGTTGCGGTCGCGCTGTGGCAGAAGCTGGGATTCGAAATCGTCGGCCGCCTGCCGCGCGCGTATCGTCACGCGCGGCTCGGCTTCGTCGACTGCCTCGTGATGGTCAAGTGGCTCGGCGACCCGGCGGCCGCCGAAGCCTGAGCACGCAGCCGCTTCGTCAGACGGCGAACGCGCCGTCGAACACGATCCGTTCGTCGAGCGCGAGCGTGCCGCGCGCGAAGATCAGGTCGAGATGGTGGCTGCCGTTCTCGCCACCGCCGAGCCCGAGGTGCAGGCCCGGATGGCGTTCCTCGAACCCCGCGTTGCGGCCGTACAGCCCGCGAATCCCGAGGTTCGTGCCGATGCCGAATTCCTCGATCCGCCGGTGATTCGCATGCCGGTCGAGATAGGTCGAGAAATCGCGCCGGAAGCCTTCGTTATCGGTGTCGAACCCGACGATCGTGCTGTTCTCGACCTGCAGTGTGGCCAGTTGTTCGGCTACCTTGTACTTGATCGCGAACGGCACGGTGCCGAGAAACGTGCCGCTGAAGACGACCGAGCCGTTGAGATCGATGACGTGCGTCGCGATCTCGCCGGGCACGACGTCTAGATTGCCCATTCCGTCCACGCTCGTCCATTTCTGGTCCGGCGCGAGCGAGCCCGTCAGCGTGTTGCCGGCTTCGTCGATGAAGCGGATCTGCGACGCGCGCGCGGCCGCGTCGATCAGCCGGCCGTTGCGTGCCGCGATGTCGTCGAGCGATTCGGCGAATGCCTCGTCGAGATGCGGGCCGTAATCCTTGAACAGTACCGACTTGCTCCAGTGCTCGACGATCGCGGGGCGGATCGCGGCGAGGAACGGCGGCCCGCTCGGCGACGGCGTCGGCAGGCACGACGAGTCGTACAACAGCACGAACAGGTCGGCACGATCGAGCGCGGCGGCGATATCGGCGGGCGGGGTGCTTTCGAGGCAGAGTGTGGTCGCGTCGAGCGAATCGGGCAGGGCGGAAAACGCGCGCAACGCGATGTCGCGGTTGCGGGTGTCATGGCCGACCAGCAGTTTTCCCGATTCGCCGCGCGCCAGCTTGTCGCGCAGCGCGGGGTGGAAGCCCAGCGCGCGGTGCAGGTTCAGCATGCGTGTCTCCGGAAGCGGCGGAAGGGCCGCAGCCCTTCCGCAAGAACGGGTGGCCCGCTCAGACCGGCCAGAGCGCGGTGCCGAACGGCACCACGGCGTCCTCGACCATCATGTCGACGGCCTCGGGGTGCGTGTCTTCCTGCATCCAGTCAAGCAATTCGATCTGCTGGGTGTCCTGCATGTCAATTCTCCTGTGGTGAACATGAGTGATTCAACATGAAAGCGCGGCTAAAAAGTTGCCACTCCTCATCACACATTTCGTGAATGTGCGGCGAGTGGCGTTGATATTAGTCTGACGAATTTACGAATGCAATGCGTTGCAAGGTTTTTAGCCAAGGCGTGCTAAACACGGGGGATTTGCGGGTCGTGTGCCGTAAAACACGGATAAAGCGAATGACGGATTCGCTGTCATTTTTTCAATGACCTGAATCTGAAGCGACGCATTGCATTCGGCGATTTTTCATCGGAAATTCAATCGCCGCGATCGATGGCGTTCGCATGCGACCGTGCATGCGCGCGAACACATCGTCGGTCATCTGCGGCGCGTCAGCGAACCGACGCCCGCGTCAACCGAGCAGCGCCTTGCCGAGCGGCTTGGCCGGCTCGGACCGCAGCACCAGCGACGTCGTGACCGCGCCGAAGCGGGCAATCGCATCGATGATGGTTTCGAGTTGTCCCGGTGTCGGCACCAGGACCTTCAGCAGGAAGCAATCCTCGCCGGTCATCCGGTGGACCTCGATGACGTGCGGCATCTCGGCGAACGCGCGCAGCGCAGGCTTGATGTGTTCATGCGTGGTTTTCAGCCGGATGATGGCCATCATCCCCAACCCCAGCGCGGCCGGGTCGATCCGTGCGCCGTAGCCCGCGATGATGCCGCGCTCTTCCAGCCGCTTGACGCGCTCCGACGTGGCCGGCTGCGACAGCCCGATGCGCCGGCCCACTTCGGACAGCGGCATGCGCGCATTTTCCTGCAGCGCCTCGAGGATCGAAAGATCCAGGCGATCGAGCTCTCCGTTCGACATGTCCGCTGTCCCGCTCCGTTAATTCATCGGCATATTGTCTCAATATCCGATGATTTGCCATTCCCGGCCGGTTTCCGGCAGGCGAGACTGCGAGCTCGCTTATTCATGGAGACGGAGATGGACCAGACGATCGTGATCGTGCCGGGGATCGGCAACTCGGGACCGGATCATTGGCAGAGCCACTGGGAGGCCGCGCTTCCGGGCGCCATCCGCATGGCGCCTGCGTCATGGGATGCGCCCGACCTGCGTGACTGGATGGCGGCGCTCGATGAAGCCGTCGGCCAAGCCGCGACGCCGCCGGTGTTGATCTGTCATTCGCTGGGTTGCCTGCTGTTTGCACACTGGCGTGCGGCGTCGACGCGCGTCGTGTGCGGTGCGTGGCTCGTGGCGGTGCCCGATCCGGGCGGCCCGCGTTTTCCGGCCGCGGCCAGTGCGTTTGCGCAGGTGCCGGACGGCGATTTCGGCGGCTTGCCGGTGCTGGCGATCGCCAGTTCGGATGACGGATACGACCCGTCCGGACGCGGCGTTGCGTGGGCGAGCGAGCGGGGGGCGACGCCGTTGCTGCTCGGCCCGCGCGGCCATCTGAATACGGAAGCGGGATTGGCCGAATGGCCCGAGGGGCGTGCTTTGTTCACGGCCTTCATGGCGGGATTGCGGGGGTAGCGCGGGCAAGCGGCCCACGGGCTTCCGCGATGGCCCGCGGCGGGCGATGCATGGACGATTCGGTTGCCGCGGCCGGGTGCCTGTCGGCCACGCATGCCGGCCCGCGACGGCTCAAGTATGATCTGCATGCGCGTCAAACCTCGTCCTTCAGGGCTGGGAAGGATAGCGCGGTCGCCGTAGGCGTCCTTTCCGGCGGCTAGTGGGGCGTTTTCTGTTGGTCGATGTATTGGCGAATGATTTCGACAGGCGCGCCGCCACAACTTCCGGCGAAGTATGACGGAGACCACAGCGCGCCGCCCCACGACTTTTTACGAATGCTCGAGTAGCACTTGAAAGACGTAATAGCGACCGCGTCGAATGGCTTGACTCGCTCTTGTGGGCCAGTCATACAATCGTCCGATGCGACGACTCCAGGCCTTCAAGTTCGAACTGATGCCGAACGGCGAGCAGCAGCGCGATATGCGCCGCTTCGCCGGATCGTGCCGGTTCGTCTACAACAAGGCACTGGCGTTGCAGAAGAAGAACTACGAGGCGGGCGGCAAGTTCATCGGCTACGTAGCAATGGCCAAGCATCTGACGGAGTGGCGTAACGGAGGCGAAACGCCATGGCTCAAGGATGCCCCCGTTCATCCGTTGCAACACGCCCTCAAGGACATGGAGCGGGCCTACAAGAACTTCTTCGCCAAGCGAGCGGCGTTTCCGAAGTTCAAGAAGCGCGGCCAGCGCGACAGTTTTCGCTACCCGGACCCCAAGCAATTCAAGCTCGACCAGCCCAATGGGCGCATTTTCCTGCCCAAGCTGGGCTGGATGCGGCTGAGGCTGTCGCGTCCCGTGCCGGGCGAACTGCGCAACGTCACGGTCAGCTTCAACGCGGGCAAGTGGTGGGTCTCGATCCAGAGCGAGCGGGAGGTCGAGCAGCCGGTGCCCCATGCCACCAGCGTGATCGGCATCGATGTGGGCATCGCCCGCTTCGCCACGATGAGCGACGGCACGTTTCTCGCACCGCTCAACAGTTTCAGGAAACATGAGGCTCGTCTGCGCCGATGCCAACGTGCGATGAGCCGCAAGGTCAAGTTCAGCAATAACTGGATAAAAGCCAGGGCCAGAGTCCAGCGCATCCATGCGCGCATCGGCAATGCTCGCCGCGACTACCTGCACAAGGCCACGACCACGATCAGCAAAAACCACGCGATGGTGTGTATCGAGGACTTGCAGGTTCGGAATATGTCCAGGTCGGCGGCAGGCAGTACCGATGCGCCTGGCAAAAATGTTCAGGCCAAGTCCGGTCTGAATAAGGCCATCCTCGACCAAGGGTGGTTCGAGTTCAGGCGGCAGTTGGAATACAAGCTGGCCTGGAATGGCGGCTGGCTGGTGGCGGTCCCGCCCGCGAATACAAGCCGGACGTGTCCGGCTTGTGGATACGTGAGTGCGGATAACCGGACCACGCAGGAAAAATTCGCCTGTATCGAATGCAGTTACGAGGAGAACGCCGATGTCGTCGGCGCTCTCAACATACTGGCGCGGGGGCACCGCGTTGCAGCCTGTGGAGAGCCGGTGCAGTCGGACCGCTCAATGAAGCAGGAACCCGCCGAGGCGATCTGAGATAAGCATTGTCGTTTCAGACGCGGTAGGAATCTCCCGTCTTCAGGCGGGGGAGGATGTCAACGGTCGACAGAATCGGAAGCCTCGACAGTCGGGATTGGCGCGTGCGGAACACCGGTTCCGCCGTCATGACTTGCCGCGGCTTCGAACGACAAAGGAGACATGCGATGCGCGCAGCGCCGCAACCGGAGCATGCCGGCCCGTCGCGGCCGGACACCGGCGCGACCAGCCCCTATCCCGACCATGACCCGAATCGCATGGCCGCATGGCGGCTTGCGATCTGCCTGTCGCTCGGCAGCGCGATCGCGCTCGGCCTCGCGCGCTTTTCGTATGCGCTGCTGCTGCCGCCGATGAAGGCCGATCTCGGCTGGACCTTCGCGCAGGCCGGTGCGCTGAACACGGCGAACGCGGCCGGCTACCTGGTCGGTGCACTCGCGTTTCCGTTGCTGTCGCGGCGCTGGCGAGCAGGCACGCTGCTGGCGGCCGGGTGTGTGCTGACCGCGTTGCTGATGGCCGCGTGCGGGGTCACGTCCGGCATGCACGCGCTGCTCGTGCAGCGGCTCGCGACCGGCGTCGGCAGCGCGCTGATCTTCATCAGCGGCGGCGTGCTGGCTGCGCGGCTCGCGTCGGCGTCGCCGCGCGATGCGGGGTTGCTGCTCGGGCTCTACTACGGCGGCACGGG
>NZ_JAAGPG010000445.1:0-237 GCF_017104665.1 Burkholderia sp. Se-20378
TCGCAGTGTAGACAGTCTGCAAAGAAGGACTGTCGACGAGCAGGTAGAAGAATGACGTGACTGCAAGGGCGAGAAGTAATGATAGATAGACAAGAGCGGTCGATTACTTAGGGAACTCACAGAAGACTAAGCAACAAAAAAGTGGAATGCAGATAGGACAGAGTACGATGATGAGCTGTTACTTTAGGAGGTCCATGGATGTAAAGACGAGTAGACAGTTTGTTTTTTTTTTTTTTT
>NZ_JAAGPG010000446.1:0-6598 GCF_017104665.1 Burkholderia sp. Se-20378
TGGAAGATCGGGGCCGGCGCCGCCGCCGTACTCGACCGGGATCTCGACCTCGCGGCCGTCGGCGTGCTCGACGTCGGCCGTCTCCCACGCGTCGCGCAGCGCCGGCGTGAGCGACTCGGCCGTCGTGGCGAGCGCGTCGAAAACGATCGTCAGGTTGTTCATGCCGGGCACGACGTCGATCACGTCGGGCCACGCGCGCGCGGCCTCGGCAACGGCCCAGACGCGGCGCTGGCAATCGAGCGTGGCGGGCGGCGGCACCTCGCAGACGAGGGCGGCATCGCCGAGCGGATAAATGCGGGGTTGCGTCATCGGACTGGCACGGTTCGGACGGCAATGTTAGCGCACATTGTCAATAAAATATCGACAACTTCCCAATAAGCGTTTTCGCCTAGCCCGTATGTCGGGGCTTCTGGCGTACACTCGGCACACCCTGTCATCCGGCTTGCTCCGCCTTTCCATGAAGCGTCCTGCGACCAAGATCGTGTCATCCGAACACCTCGTTTCCGATTCGAGCGCGGAGCTGTCGGAGCTCGAATACGGGCTCATCATGGCAGGCAATGCTTTCAACCGGTGGATGGTGCGCTGCATGTCGGCGGCCGGTGCGAAGGACATGACGGCGGTCGAGGTGTCGCTGCTGCATCACGTCAGCCATCGCGAACGCAAGAAGAAGCTCGCCGACATCTGCTTCGTGCTCAATATCGAGGATACGCACGTCGCGACCTATGCGCTGAAAAAACTGATCGCCCGCGGCTATGTGAAGAGTGAGAAGAACGGCAAGGAAGTGTTCTTCTTCGCGACCGACGCGGGCCGCGACCTGTGCCTGAAGTACCGCGAGGTGCGCGAGCACTGCCTGATCGAGACGCTGAAGGACAGCGGGCTCACCAACGAGCAGATCGGCGACGCGGCGCAGTTGCTGCGCAACGCATCGGGCCTGTACGACACGGCCGCGCGCGCGGCGGCGTCGCTGTAAACGGTTGCGCCGCAGGTGGCGCGCGGCGGTGCGCTGACGGGCGTGCGACGACGGATGCGGCGCCGCCCGCCGCATCATCCGGCGGACGGGTACAGCGCGCCGTCGGTCACGATCCAGCGCAGCGCGAGATCGTGCGCTTCGGCCGGCAGCGCATCGACGCGGCACGCTTCATAGGCGATGCCGACCGTCACGGGCAGCTCGCTGCCCGGCCATGCGGCAAGCGTGCGGTCGTAGTAGCCGCCGCCGTAGCCGAGCCGGTAGCGCTCCAGATCGAATCCCACGCAGGGAATCAGCAAAAGGTCGGGCACGACGACGATTCCCGACGCCGGTTCCGGAATCCGGTGATGACCTTCGCGCATCGGCGTGTGCGCGTCCCATGCATGGAACTCGAGCGGCGTGTGCCGCTCGTCGATCACGGGCAGCGCGACCTGCCGGCCGGCACCGGCCGCGCACCAGGCGAGCATTGCCTCGCGCGCATCGAATTCGCCCGGCAGCGGCCAGTAGAACCCGACCGTGCGCGGCGCGAGCCGTTCGAGCAGCGTGCGCAGGCGCGCGTCGAGCGCGGCGTTCGCGGCGGGTTGCGACGCGGCGTCGCGACGCGCGCCGGACAGCGTTTTGCGTAGCGCAACCTTCGGGTTTGGCACAGGGTTGCGTGCTATGCTTTCGCTCACTTCGTGCTCCATTCAAAACGATGTCGAACAGCCTTTTCCGAGTATATCGCGCGGTCGCGCTGACGCTTTCGGCCACCGCGCTCGTCGCGGGCACGGCCGCATGCGCCGCACCGAACGACGATACGGTCTCCGGGGACGACCAGACCTTCGTGCAGCTTCGTGAAGCCGCGCGTCGCAACGACGCTGCGAAAGCCGCGCAGCTCGCGTCGATGATCCCGAACTATCCGGTGCCGTCCTACGTCGAGTATTTCCAGATCAAGCCGCAGTTGTTCGATTCGACGGGCCGCGCGCGCGTGGACGCGCCGGACGCGCCCGTGCAGTCGTTCCTGCAGCGCTACGACGGCCAGGCGATTGCCGACCGCCTGCGCAACGACTACCTGCTGGTGCTCGGCGCGCGCCACGACTGGCGCAACTTCGACGACCAATACAAGCGCTTCGTGCTCGATGACGACACGCAGGTCAAGTGCTACGCACTCGAATCGCGCGCGGCGCGCGGCGAGAACGTCGCCGATGCGGCACGCGCGCTGCTCGTCGAGCCGAAGAACTACGGCGACGCGTGCGTCGACCTGATCACCGCGCTGACGGTCAACCAGCAGTTCACGAGCGACGACGTGTGGCAGCAGGCGCGCCTCGCGTACGAGCAGAACTACACGACGCTCGGCGGCAAGATCGTCGATGCGCTCGGCCCGCGCCCGGTCGGCTTCGACCAGGCGACGAGCGCGCCGCCGCTGTACCTTGCGCGCGGCGTCGGCCCCGACGCGACCTCGCACCAGCTCGCACTGATCGCGCTCAGCCGGATGGCGCGCAACGATCCGGACGCGGCAGCCGGGATGCTGACGTCGGTCGCCGCGTCGCTGACCAAGCAGGAACAGGCGATCGCGTGGGGTGCGATCGGCTACCAGGGCGCGATCAAGCGCTCGCCGCTCGCGTCGGTCTGGTACGCGAAATCGACGAATGCGCCGCTGTCGAACCCGGGCTACGAATGGCGCACGCGCGCCGCGCTGCTCGCCGGCAACTGGCCGATGGTGCGCTGGTCGATCGAGCAGATGCCGCCGTCGCTGCGCGACGATCCGGCCTGGATCTACTGGCATGCGCGCGCGCTCAAGCAGAGCGGCGACACGCTGCAGGCGAACCAGGAATTCGAGCAGGTCGCGGGCCAGTTCAACTTCTACGGGCAGCTCGCCGGCGAAGAACTCGGCCAGCGCACGACGATTCCGCCGCGCACGAAGGTGAGCGACGCCGAGATCGACGCGATGAGCAAGATTCCGGGCTTCGCGCTCGCGCAGCGTTTCTACGCGCTGAACCTGCGCCTCGAAGGCAACCGCGAATGGAACTGGCCGCTGCGCGGGATGACCGATCGCCAGCTGCTGGCCGCGGCCGAATACGGCAAGCGCGTCGAGCTGCTCGACCGCACGGTCAACACGGCCGACCGCACGAAGGCCGAGCACGACTTCACGCTGCGCTACCCGTCGCCGTACCGCAACATCGTCGAGCGCTATGCGCAATCGACCGGCCTCGACATCGAGTGGGCGTACGGGCTGATCCGCCAGGAATCGCGCTTCATCATCAGCGCGCGTTCGTCGGTGGGCGCGGGCGGCCTGATGCAGCTGATGCCGGCCACCGCGCAGATGGTCGCGAAGAAGCTCGGCATGGGCACGATCTCGCGCGCGCAGATGCACGACATCGATACCAACATCCAGCTCGGCACCTGGTATCTGGCGGACATCTACAACAACTTCGACAGCTCGCCGGTGCTCGCCACGGCCGGCTACAACGCGGGCCCGGGCCGGCCGCGCCAGTGGCGCCAGGTGTTGACGCAGCCGGTCGAAGGCGCGATCTTCGCAGAAACGATTCCGTTCAACGAGACGCGCGACTACGTGAAGAACGTGTTGTCGAACACCGTCTACTACGCGGCGCTCTTCGAGGGCAAACCGCAGTCGTTGAAGAAACGTCTAGGCATGATCTCGCCCTGATACGCAATCTTCACACTGCCGCGCGAGACGCGGCAGTGTTCTTTTGAGGCCCTGAACATGGATCGCCAGACCGTCG
Organism: Burkholderia sp. Se-20378; assembly: GCF_017104665.1. Lineage (NCBI taxonomy): Bacteria > Pseudomonadati > Pseudomonadota > Betaproteobacteria > Burkholderiales > Burkholderiaceae > Burkholderia > Burkholderia sp. Se-20378. The sequence continues at coordinate 3,691 of NZ_JAAGPG010000446.1, forward strand.
CGCTGCTGGGCGGCACCGGCTTCATCGGCAGCCGGCTCGTCAATGCGCTGATCGAATCCGGCAAGCAGGTACGGATCGGCACGCGCCGGCGTGACCACGCGCGCCACCTGCAGATGCTGCCGGTCGAAATCGTCGAGCTCGAAGCGCTCGACACGCGCACGCTCGCGCGCTTCGTCGCCGGTGCGCACGCGGCAATCAACCTGGTCGGCGTGCTGCACGGCGGCCGTGGCACGCCGTACGGGCGCGGCTTCGAGCGCGCGCACGTCACGCTGCCGGCCGCACTCGCAACCGCCTGCACCGAGGTGGGGGTGCAGCGCGTGCTGCACATGAGCGCGCTCGGCGCCGACTCGCACGGCGCGAGCATGTACCAGCGTTCGAAGGGCGACGGCGAGGCCGCGCTGCATGCGATCGCGGCGACCGATTCGCTCGCGCTGACGACCTTCCGCCCGTCGGTCGTGTTCGGCCCCGGCGATGCGTTCCTCAACACGTTCGCGAACCTGCAGCGCACGGTGCCCGTGCTGCCGCTCGCGATGCCCGACGCGCGCTTCCAGCCGGTGTTCGTCGGCGATGTCGTGCGCGCGTTCGTCAACACGCTCGATCTCGCGGCCGCGCACGGCAAGACTTACGAACTCGGCGGCCCGACCGTCTACACGCTCGAGCAGCTGGTGCGCTATTGCGGCACGCTGGTCGGTCGGCAGGCACGCATCGTGCGGCTGCCCGACGCGCTCGCGCGGCTGCAGGCCAGCGTGTTCGAATGCCTGCCCGGCGAGCCCGTGCTCACACGCGACAATCTCGCAACGATGTCGGTGCCGAACGTGCTGTCGGGGCCGCTCGCGCCGGAGCTCGGGATCTCGCCCGCGAGTCTCGAAAGCATTGCGCCCGCGTATCTCGGCCATGCCGCGCAGCGCTCCCGGTTCGACTGGTTCCGCTCGCGCCGCTAGGCCGGCAGCGTCTTCCTTTCCACCTTCGCGTTTTCCGGAACACCGTCATGAAACTCGTCATTGGAGACAAGAACTACTCGTCGTGGTCGATGCGCCCGTGGCTGCTGCTCGCGCATTTCGGCATTCCGTTCGACGAGATCGCCATCGAGCTGCGCCACGATGACACGGCCGCGCGCATCCGCGAATATTCGCCGTCCGGCAAGGTGCCGTGCCTGGTCGACGATCACGGCGTCGCGATCTGGGATTCGCTCGCGATCGCCGAGGCGCTCGCCGAACGCTATCCGCAGTTTCCGATGTGGCCGGCCGATCCGCTCGAGCGCGCGCATGCGCGCTGCGTCGCGGCCGAGATGCATTCGGGCTTCGCGGCGCTGCGCACGCAAATGGGGATGAACGTGCGCGCGTCGATGCCGGGGCGCGGCGCGACGCCGGATGCGCTCGCCGATGTCGCGCGCATCGATGCGCTGTGGAGCGAGTGTCTCGAGGCGTCGGGCGGCCCGTTCCTGTTCGGCGAATTCGGCATTGCCGATGCGATGTACGCGCCGGTCGTGATGCGCTTCAACACGTACGCGCCGGGCCTGTCGCCGGAAGCGGCCGGCTATGCGGCCCGCGTGACGGCGCTGCCGGCCGTCCAGCGCTGGATCGACGCCGCGCGCCGCGAAACGAACGTGATTGCCGAGTACGAGCCGACGCCATGAACATCTACGCAGTAGGCGGCGCCATCCGCGACGATTTGCTCGGCGTGCCCGTGCAGGACCGCGATTACGTGGTGGTGGGCGCGACCCCCGAACAGATGGCCGCGCAGGGTTTCCGGCCGGTCGGCAAGGATTTCCCGGTATTCCTGCATCCGCGGACGCAGGAGGAGTACGCGCTCGCGCGCACCGAGCGCAAGACGGCGGCCGGCTATCACGGCTTCCAGTTCCATTACGCGCCGGACGTGACGCTCGACGAGGATCTCGCGCGGCGCGACCTGACGATCAATGCGATGGCGCGCGAGGTGAGCCCGGAGGGCGACCTGGTCGGGCCGGTGATCGATCCGTTCGACGGGCAGGCCGACTTGCGCGCGCGCGTGTTCCGGCACGTGAGCGATGCGTTCGTCGAGGATCCGGTGCGGATCCTGCGCATCGCGCGCTTTGCCGCGCGGTTCGCGGATTTCACGGTCGCGGACGAAACGCTCGCGCTGATGCGGCGGATGGTCGACGCGGGCGAGGTGGACGCGCTGGTGCCCGAGCGCGTGTGGCAGGAAATCGCGCGCGGGCTGATGGAGGCGAAGCCGTCGCGGATGTTCGCGGTGCTGCGCGAGTGCGGCGCGCTCGCGCGCATCCTGCCGGAAGTCGATGCGTTGTGGGGCGTGCCGCAGCGCGCCGACTACCACCCGGAAGTCGACACGGGCGTGCACGTGATGATGGTCGTCGACTATGCGGCGAAGCAGGGCTACTCGCTGCCGGTGCGCTTCGCGGCGCTCACGCACGATCTCGGCAAGGCGACGACGCCTGCCGACGTGCTGCCGCGTCACGTCGGCCACGAGGGGCGCAGCGTCGACCTGCTCAAGCCGATGTGCGAGCGGCTGCGCGTGCCGAACGAGTGCCGCGATCTCGCGCTCGTGGTTGCACGCGAGCACGGCAACCTGCATCGCGTGATGGAGATGGGCGCGGCCGCGCTGGTGCGGCTGTTCGAGCGCAGCGACGCGCTGCGCAAGCCGGCGCGTTTCGCCGAGATGCTGCAGGCATGCGAATCGGATGCGCGCGGGCGGCGCGGGCGCGAAGCGCAGCCGTATCCGCAGGCCGAGCGGCTGCGCGTCGCGCTCGCGGCCGCGCGCAGCGTCGATGCCGGCGCGATCGCGCGCGGCATCGGCAACGACACGGAGAAGATCAAGGAAGCCGTGCATCGCGCACGGATCGAGGCCGTCGCGCAGGCGCTCGAGATCGGCGAATAGGGGAAACGGCGCGCATCGCGCGCCTGCCTCCCGA
>NZ_JAAGPG010000447.1:0-6779 GCF_017104665.1 Burkholderia sp. Se-20378
TCGATCCCGAGCACGCGTGCGCGCGGCGTCAGGCCGAAGCGCTTCGCGGTTTCCTCGTTCGCGAGCAGCAGCGCGGCGGCGCCGTCGTTGACGCCCGACGCATTGCCGGCCGTCACCGAGCCGTCCGGGCGCACGACGCCCTTCAGCTTCGCCAGCGTTTCGAGCGACGTCTCGCGCGGATGCTCGTCGCGCGACACGATCACCGGATCGCCCTTCTTCTGCGGAATCGTGACCGCGACGATTTCCTCGGCGAGCGTGCCGTCCTGCTGCGCACGCGCGGCCTTTTGCTGGCTGCGCAGCGCGAACAGGTCCTGATCGGCACGGCTGATGTTGTAGTCGACCGCGACGTTCTCGGCCGTCTCCGGCATCGAATCGACGCCGTGAAGCTGTTTCATCAGCGGATTGACGAAGCGCCAGCCGATCGTCGTATCGTAGATGTCGGCCTGGCGCGCGAACGCGCTCGCGGCCTTGCCCATCACGAACGGCGCACGCGTCATGCTCTCGACGCCGCCTGCGACCATCAGCGCGGCCTCGCCCGACTTGATCGCACGCGCGGCCACGCCGACCGCATCCATCCCGGAACCGCACAGGCGGTTGATCGTCGAACCCGGTACACCCTGCGGCAGCCCCGCGAGCAGCGCCGACATGCGCGCGACGTTGCGGTTGTCCTCGCCGGCCTGGTTCGCGCAGCCGTAGATCACGTCGTCGATCGCCGTCCAGTCGACGTCGCGGTTGCGCTCGACGAGCGCCTTGAGCGGCACCGCGCCCAGATCGTCGGCGCGCACGCCGGACAGTGCACCGCCGTAACGCCCGATCGGCGTACGGATCGCATCACACAGAAAAGCTTCGGTCATCAGTGTCTCCGGTCCCAGGACAGGCTGGGGAATGAACAGGGCGCCCCCCTTGCATTGCCCGCCGGGATGCGCTTAAATGTTCTATATACGAACATAAGATCGTGTATCGAACGTTCAACGCATCATAGGGAGTGCGGGGACGACCTGTCAAGCGCCCGGTCCGCCGGGCGGTTGGCGTGTCAGGCCCCATGCGCTATCTTCTCGGCTGCACGATATTCCGATCGCTCATGACAACCGAAGACACTCAGACGAAACCCGGCGACTCCTATGTCCAGTCGTTCGCACGCGGCCTCGCGGTAATCCGCGCGTTCGACGCGGCCCGTCCGGAGCAGACGCTCACCGAGGTCGCCTCGGCCACCGGGCTCACGCGCGCGGGCGCGCGCCGGATCCTGCTCACGCTGCAGACGCTCGGCTACGTCGAGGCTGACGGCCGGCTGTTCCGGCTCACGCCGAAGATCCTCGAACTCGGCTTCGCGTACCTCACGTCGATGCCGTTCTGGAATCTCGCCGATCCCGTGATGGAGCAGTTGTCCGCACAGATCCACGAAAGCTGCTCGGCGGCCGTGCTCGACCGCACCGAGATCGTCTACGTGCTGCGGGTGCCGACCCGCAAGATCATGACGATCAACCTGTCGATCGGCAGCCGGCTACCCGCGTACTGCACGTCGATGGGCCGCGTGCTGCTGTCGGCGCTCGACGACGCCGCGCTCGACGAAACGCTCGCGCAAAGCGGCATCCGCGCGCATACGCCGCGCACGATCACCGACCTCGGCGAACTGAAGGCGGCGATCGCGCAGGTGCGCCAGCAGGGCTGGGCCGTGGTCGACCAGGAACTCGAAGTGGGCCTGATGTCGTTGTCAGCACCGATCCGCAACCGGCGTGGGCAGATCATCGCGGCGATGAACATCAGCGGCAACGCGCAGCGGCATACCGCGAAGCAGATGGTGAAGGAGTTTCTCGGGCCGCTGCAGCAGGCCGCGCAGACGGTGTCGGAGCTGGTGGCGCGACGGGGGTGACAACGAAGGCACGGAACGCGTCAGGACGTGCTCCGTGCCGCATGGCGTGGCCGGATCTGCAACCGTGCCCGTTGCATCGCTTGTTGCAGTCGCTCCGTCAGCACCGCTCGTGGCGGCAATGCCGTCAGGTACTCTGCAACGTGGATACCGGACCTATCCAGTTCCAGCAGTTCGATCTGCTCTGATTTCTTGCCGGTGCAGAGGATGATTCCAAGAGGTGGTGCTTCATCCGCCTCTCGCTCGTGCCTGTCGAGCCAGCGCAGATACAGTTCCATCTGCCCCTTGTACGCGGCCTTGAACTCGCCGACTTTCAACTCGACCGCAACCAGCCGCCGCAGCTTCCGGTTGTAGAACAGCAGATCAAGGTGGAAATCCTCGTCGTCGATCTGGATGCGCTTCTGCCGGGCGACGAAAGTGAAGCCTGCGCCAAGCTCCAGCAGAAAGGACTCCATTTCGCGAATGATCGCGGTCTCCAGGTCGCCTTCCTGCCAGGTGTCGCGCAGACCAAGGAAATCGAGAATATAGGGATCGCGCATGATCAGGCTGGGCGACATACGTTGTGCATCCCGCATCGTTGCCAGCTCCTCCGCGATCAATGCATCCGGCTTCCGGGAGAGTGCAGTACGCTCATACAACATCGAGTCGATACGCTCGCGCAGCATCCTGACGCTCCAGCGCTCCACGCTGGCCATCTGCGCGTAGTAGTCACGCTGACGCGGGTCTTTGAGCGGGACCAACGCAACAAAGTGTGTCCAGCTCAATTGTCGTATCAGCGATACGACAATCCGTTCGTCCGGAAAGGTCGCAGCAAACTGCACCATGCGGCGCAAATTTTTCACGGCAAAACTGCCGCCATAATCCTTCGTCAATTGCGCCGCCAGGGTCGGCAGCACTTCCTCACCGTAGTCGGCCCGTTTGCCCGCCAGAATCTGGGTGTGAACGAGTTGACCGATGCGCCAGTAGAGCATCGTCAACTCACTGTTCACCGCCGAGGCAGTACGCTGCCGTGCCGCTTCGATCAATGCCCGGATGTCACCCAGCAGCGTTTGCGTCGCGACTGGCGATGCAACGACAACCTTGCGTCGGGTCATGCTGTTGCCTCCTCGATGTGCTGCCGACCCGCAATCGTTCGGTGCCTGCTTGCCGCCCACTCGACTGCGCCGACATCAGCCCCGCGCCGGACCGGCGTCGCAGTGAAATAAAAAGCGGGCAGCACCGGCTGCCCGCACATGCTGATTGCATTGCAACGTTCTGCTCACGAAACCCGGAGCGAACGCCGATCCGCCCAATTTAGTGACGGGCAAAAGCGCGGTCAATTTGACGAGAACGAAACTTCTCCGAGCTTGTAGGACACCGCGCCGCACCCTCGACGAACAGTGTCTGCTTGCTTGCCGGCACCGTGCCCGTGACACGGCCGAGTGACGCACCACCACCCGCTCAAAACAGATGATGAATCCCGGCCACGATCGCAAGTTGCCGCTGCGTGCCCGATGCACCGATCGCGAATATCGCGGCGCGCGCCGCCGCATTCCCCGTCGCCTGCTGCGCAACCGCATGCAGGTAGACCTGCGTGCGCTTCGACAACGCATATACGTCCCCGAGCGAAGCCGACAGATAGCGGCGGCCGATGAACGACGTCGTCGACATCCCGCCGCCCACGGCATTGGCCGGCGTGACCTGCCACGTGGCGCCCGCATCGAACGTGCGATACGAATCCGTCTGCGCGCCGGCCTTCAGCCTCACGTAGGTGTACAGCGCGTGCAGTCTCACGGCGCCCCAGTCGTAGCGCGCACCGATGCCCGCGTTCTCGACCTTGTCCGCCACATACGACAGCGCCGGACGCCCCTGGAACGTCGACAGGCCGAGGCCCGCGGTCGTATCGCCGAGCATCGGGCCGAGCGCGCGGTCGTGCTCGTTCACGTACGCGGCGGCGAGCCCGAACGATCCGTTCACGTAATCGATGCCCGCTCCCGCGATGCGTCCGCTCGAGAAATTGCCGGGCACGCCGCCGAACCCGAGCAGCAGCCCGACCCTCAACCCGTACAGCGCGGGCGACCGGTACTTCACGACATTGCTCTCCTGCGCCGACGTCGTCTCGACCAGCCCGTCGAGGTTGCCCGGGTGGGCCGCGAGCAGGTTCGACGACTGAAAGCCGTTGCCCATCGGCGCGAGCCAGTCGTAGTTGAACGCGGTCTGCTGGCCGAGCGTGATCGTGCCGGCCCGCTCCGACGACAGCCCGACGTACGCCTGCCGGTTGAACAGCGTGCCGCTGCGCATCAGTGCACCGGTGTTGGTCGCGAAGCCGTTCTCGAGCCGGAACACCGCGCGCCAGCCTGCCCCCAGCTCCTCGCTGCCGAGGAAGCCGATGCGGTCGGGCTGCATCACGCCCTGCAGCATCGCGGCTTGCGAGCCGCCCGCCCGGTTGTTCACATACGCGACGCCGGCATCCAGGCTGCCGTACAGCGTCACGCTGCTCTGTGCATGGGCCGCGCTTGCGGCCGCTGCACTCAATACCGCGAAAATCATGGCCGCGCGGCGGCGGCTTGCCGACGTCTGCATCGGGGTCTCCTCGTTGTGCAGGGAATGCGCTCGCTCGCGCTTATTCGACGGCTTTCGCATAGCCGCCGGCACGCGCGTAACGCAGCCCCATCGCACCGATCGCGACGGCGGCACAGACGATCGGCACGATCAACAGCATGAAGACACCCGACAACCCCATCGCGCTCGCCATCACCAGCGCGCCGACGAACGAGCCCGCGATCGCGCCGAGCCGGCCGACGCCGAGCGCCCAGCTCACGCCCGTCACGCGGCTGCCGGTCGGATAGAAATCGGCTGCGAGCGCATTCGCCCCGGTTTGCGAGCCGGCAACGCCGAAACCGACCCCGAAGATGCCGATGCACAGCGACGGCAGGTCGTCGTAGCGCCACGCGACGAGGAACACGCACAGCGCGCCGACGAGATAGGCGGCCACCAACACCGCGTACGCGTTGAAGCGGTCCATCGCACGCCCGAGCAGGATCGCACCGACCGTGCCGCCCAGCTGGAACATCGCGGTGACGATCGCCGCCTGCGCGAGATCGAAGCCTGCTTCGCGAAACAGGCTCGGCAGCCAGTTGGTGACGAGATAGACGATCAGCAGGTTCATCCAGAATGCACACCACAGCGCGAGCGTGCCGAACCGCAGCGGCCGCGCGAACAGTTGCGACACGGGCGAGCGCGCCGCGACGCTCGCCGGCTCGTCCGCGACGAAGCGTTGCACATCGTCCGGCGCATCGGGCGACATGCGGCGCAGCACGGCCGCGACCTGCGCGGCCGGTGCGCGCCGATGGATCAGGAAGCGGATCGATTCGGGCAGCGCGGCGAGCATCACGATCCCGAGCGCGATCGGCAGCACGCCGCCGATGACGAACATCGCATGCCAGCCGTAACGCGGAATCACGTGCGCGGCAATGAACCCCGCCGCCGCGGAGCCGAACGTGAAGCCGCAGAACATCGTCGTGACGACCAGCGCACGGCGCGCACGCGGGCTGTACTCGGACGTCATCGCGATCGCATTCGGCATCGCCGCGCCAAGACCGACACCGGTGAGAAGACGCAGCACCGTCAGCGAATGAATCTCAGGCGCGACCGCGCACAGCGTGCTGAACAGGCCGAACGACAGGACCGACCCGACCAGCAGGCGCTTGCGGCCGAGCCGGTCGCCGAGCGGCCCCGCGAAGAACGCGCCGACCGCGAGGCCGACCAGCCCGGACGCGAGCAGCAACGTGATGCCGGTCGTGCCGGCATGCCAGTCGCTACGCAGCGCGGGCACGACGAAGCCGATCAGCGCGGTGTCGAGCCCGTCGAGCGCGACCACGGCGAAACACTGCAAGGCAATCGCCAGCTGGAAACGTGAAAACGGCAGCGCGTCGATCCAGCGCTGCACGTCGAATGCGGGGGTGGGTTGCAAGGGGGTGTCTCCTTCGTTTTATCGTGACGGGCCGGACGGCCTGCACCGGGTCCGTGCATCGCGTATCGGGCGCGGCGGACGATACGACACGCCCGTCTGCCGCGGCCGTTGCCGATCGTTCCGATCAACTTCAATCACTCACTCGTACTGCGAATTCCATTCGATACCGCCGAACCGAGCGCCGAGCGCCGCCGCACATCGCCGGATTGCTCCGACGAACCGGCGGCGCCCGCTCCGCTCAGTCCAGCTTGAACAATCGCTTCGCGTTGTCGCGCCCGATCTTCTCCCGGTCGTTGTCACCGATCTCGGCAGCGTCGAACCATGCGCTCGCCTCTTCCATCGATTCGAACGGATAGTCGGCCGAGAACAGCACGCGGTCGCTGCCGATCTCGTCGATCGCATTGCGCATCGCGATGGTGCGGAAATTACCGCTCGTCGTGACATAGAAGTGCGCGCGGAACGTATCGATGAACGATCGCTTCGCCTTCACACCCATCGGGTTCTTGCCGTTCGGAGATGCCCAGTGCGACGTGCGCCAGATGTTGTGCAGCGCGAGCTCGCCGAGGTGGCCGAGGATCACGGTCAGGTTCGGGTGTTCGTCGAACAGGCCGCTGCCGATCAGGCGCAGCGCATGCACACCCGTTTCGCGTGAAAACTCCCACGCCGGCCCCATCAGCCACGGATGGCCTTCGATCGCCAGTTGCTGGCTCGGCAACGGATTGCGCGGGTGCAGGTAGAACGGCACGTCGAGCCGCGCGACCTCGGCCCAGAACGGCCGGTATTGCGGCAGGTCGTAATAGGTCGCGTTGTCGGCGTGGCCGATCTGCGAAAAGCCGTTGACGAGCGCGCCCTTGAAACCGAGTTCGGTCACCGTCCGCGCCAGCTCTCGCGCGGCGGCGTCCGGGTCCTGCAGCGGCAGCGCCGCGAACGCGCCGAAGCGGTCCGGCCGGCGCGCGACCT
>NZ_JAAGPG010000448.1:0-234 GCF_017104665.1 Burkholderia sp. Se-20378
GGGGGGGGGGGGGGGGGGGGGGGGGGGGGGGGGGGGGGGGGGGGGGGGGGGGGGGGGGGGGGGGGGGGGGGGGGGGGGGGGGGGGGGGGGGGGGGGGGGGGGGGGGGGGGGGGGGGGGGGGGGGGGGTGGGGGGGGGGGGGGGGGTGGGGGGGGGGGGGGGGGGGGGGGGGGGGGGGGGGGGGGGGGGGGGGGGGGGGGGGGGGGGGGGGGGGGGTTTTTTATTTTTTTTTTTT
>NZ_JAAGPG010000449.1:0-6628 GCF_017104665.1 Burkholderia sp. Se-20378
TGACGTGTTGCGCACCGCATGGGCGCAAGCCACGAGCGGCGCACTCGGCCGCGCGCTGTCCGCGTCGCTTGCGCGTGAAGCCTGCGGGTTCGCGATCGGCGCGACGAGCGGGCTGCTGCTCGGCGCCGCGCTCGGGCTGTCGCGCGTCGCCGCGCGAATCGTCGGCCCGAGCTTCGACACGTTCAAGCAGATCTCGCTGTTCGCATGGATTCCGCTGATTTCCGTGTGGTTCGGCCTTGGCGACGCCGCCAAGGTCGTGTTCCTGTCGCTCGCCGCGCTGCTGCCCGTCGCCGCGCACACCTGCGACGGCATTCATGCGGTGCCGCGCGCGTATGTCGACGTCGCCCGCGCGCTGCGCTACTCGCGGCTCCAGCTCGTGCGCTACGTGATCCTGCCGGCCGCGCTGCCGTCGATCTTCACCGGGCTGTATCTCGGCCTGATCTATTCGTGGCTCGCGACGCTCGGCGCCGAATACCTGCTGGTTGCCGGCAGCGGGATCGGCAACACGCTGATCGACGGCAGCGAGCAGTTCCGGATGGATCTCGTGCTGTTCGGGATCATCGTCGTCGGCATAACGGGCTGGGCGCTGAACGCGATCGCGCGTGCGATCGAGCGCAAGGTGCTGGCCCGGCGCGGCGACCTGACGCACTGATCGCCTCTTCCTTCCTCGCCACACACTTCCTCGCACCGCCATGACGACCCTCGCCTCCGATTCGCTCGACATCCTCCACGTGAGCAAGCACTACGCGCAACGCGGCGCCACGCTCGCCGTACTCGACGACGTGTCGCTGCACGTGCGCGCCGGCGAATTCGTCACGATCGTCGGTGCAAGCGGTTGCGGCAAGTCGACGCTGCTGCGGCTGATCGCCGGGCTCGACGCCGACTACGCGGGCGAGATCCGGGCCGGCGCCGAGCGCGTGCGCGACACGTCGCTGCAGCGCGGGATCGTGTTCCAGGATCACCGGCTGTTCCCGTGGCTGACCGTCGCGCAGAACATCGAGGCCGCGCTGCGCAACGCCCCGCTCGACGCGGCCGCAAAGCGGCGCGCGGTCGCCGATCACATCGCGCTCGTCGGGCTGAACGGCTTCGAGCACGCGTATCCGAACCAGCTGTCGGGCGGGATGGCGCAGCGCGTCGCGATCGCGCGCGGCCTCGTGAATCGCCCGCGCGTGCTGCTGCTCGACGAGCCGTTCGGCGCGCTCGACGCGCAGACGCGTGCGCGGATGCAGAACGAGCTGCTGCGCATCTGGGAACAGGAGCGCATCACGATGATCCTCGTCACGCACGACGTCGACGAAGCCGTGTATCTCGGCGACCGCGTCGTGACGATGGCGCCGCGCCCGGGCCGCATCGAACGCATCGTCGATGTCGCGCTGCCCCGCCCGCGTCGGCGCGATTCGCCGGAATTCGCGCGGTTGCGCGACACCGTGCTCGCCGATTTCGACCACAGCGAACCGCCGGGCGACGATCGCCCGGGCGGCCAGCGCATCGACACGCCGCGCCCGCACCGGATCGGCGAATGGCGGCTGGCTTGGTAGCACGCCTGACGCACCGAATTGCTCAGCATGACGACGCATATCGATCATCGCTGCGGACACGCTAAGGTTGTGACGATTCATCGGTTCCGGTTGCGCGCAGTCCCTGCTTGAATGGAGACTCGACCGACCCGACTCCAGGAGACTCCCGATGTCCGAAGTCCAGCACGCCGCTCACCCGTCTTCGCATGCTTCGCACGCCGCGCCGCGCACGGCCGCCGCCCCGCTCCAGCTTCGCCAGGTCGCCGGCCGGATCGGCGCCGAGATCGCCGGCGTGCGGCTGTCGGGCACGCTCGACGACGCGACGTTCGACGCGATCCAGGCCGCGCTGCTGCGCCACAAGGTGCTGTTCTTCCGTGGCCAGCATCATCTCGACGACACCGCGCAGGAAGCGTTCGCACGTCGCTTCGGCACCACCGTCGCGCACCCGACCGTGCCGTCCGTCGACGGCAGCGCGCACCTGCTCGAACTCGATTCCGCGCACGGCGCGCGCGCCAATTCGTGGCACACCGACGTGACCTTCGTCGATGCGTACCCGAAGATCTCGATCCTGCGCGCGGTGGTGATTCCGCCGTTCGGCGGCGACACCGTGTGGGCCAACACGGCCGCCGCGTACACGAACCTGCCCGACCCGCTGCGCGCGCTCGCCGACACGCTGTGGGCGCTGCATACCAACGCATACGACTACGCGTCGACGCACGTGCATGCCGACGATACGCAACTGAAGCGCTACCGCGAAGTGTTCACGTCGACCGTCTACGAAACCGAGCACCCGGTGGTGCGCGTCCATCCGCAAACCGGCGAACGCACGCTCGTGCTCGGGCATTTCGTGCAGCGGCTCAAGGGGCTGTCGGCGCAGGATTCCGCACACCTGCTGCAGGTGTTCCACGAACACGTGACGCGCCTCGAGAACACCGTGCGCTGGAACTGGCAGGAAGGCGACGTCGCGATCTGGGACAACCGCGCGACGCAGCACTATGCGATCAACGACTACGGCGATGCGCGCCGCGTCGTGCGCCGCGCGACCGTGCACGGCGACGTGCCGGTCGGCATCGACGGCCGCCAGAGCGTCGTGCTGAAGGGGCCGGGCGCGACGCTGCAATAACGCCCGCGTCTCGCGGCGGCGGCGCTCCGTGCGCGCCGCCGCGCCTGCCCTGCTTTCCGCTACCGGACACCGACCATGCACTTCCCGCCACCGGACCGACGCGCGCGCTCGCAACGATGTCGGCCCTCCGCCCCATCCACTTCCGCCAGGAGCGTCGCATGAGCGCCCTACTCGAACCCGCCGCCCAGCCGGTCGACGTGATCCCGCTGTCCGCCCATATCGGCGCGGAAATTCGCGGCGTCGACCTCACGCAACCGTTGACCACACCGCAGATCTCGGCGATCCGCGCCGCGCTGCTGAAATGGCGCGTCATCTTCTTCCGCGAACAATTCCTCACGCACGAGCAGCACGTCGCGTTCTCCGCGCAGTTCGGCGAGCCGACGGTCGGCCACCCGGTGTTCGGGCACGTCGACGGGCATCCGGCCGTCTACTCGATCGCGAAGCACCGCAAGGCGACGCGTTTCGAAGGCGAACCGGTGCGCCGCCCGTGGACCGGCTGGCACACCGACGTGACGGCCGCCGTGAACCCGCCGTGGGCGTCGATCCTGCGCGGCGTGACGATCCCGCCGTACGGCGGCGACACGCACTGGACGAACCTCGTGCGGGCATACGAAACGCTGTCCGCGCCGCTGCGCGGCTTCGTCGACGGGCTGCGCGGCCTTCATCGCTTCACGCCGCCGGCCGGTGCGCGCGCGACCGGCGCGTTCGACGAGGCGGTCGAACGCCGCCCGCTCGTCACCGAGCATCCGCTCGTGCGCGTGCATCCGGAGACCGGTGAACGCGCGCTGTACGTGAGCCCGAGCTTCCTCAAATCGATCGTCGGGCTGACGCCGCGCGAGAGCCAGGCGCTGCTCGAACTGCTGTGGGAACACGTGACGCGGCCGGAATTCACGATCCGCTTCAAGTGGGAACCGCGCAGCATCGCGTTCTGGGACAACCGCGCGACCGCCCACCTCGCGCCCGTCGACATCTTCGATCTCGACTTCGACCGCCAGCTGTATCGCACGACGCTCATCGGCGACGTGCCGGTCGGCCCCGATGGCCGGCCGTCGGTCGCGCTCGAAGGCTCGCCGGTCGAAGCGGCGGCGGCGGTCGCGCTCAACTGAACCGACCAGACCTGACGGCAGCCGGCGCGTACTGCATCGCGCCGGCCTTTCGTGCCGTCACACCGCGCGGACGAAAGCACCGCCCGCGCGGCTCCCCCTCAATCCAGCCAGACCCCGTCGAAACGATGCCCGCCCAGCGGCGAGAACGTCAGCCCGTGCACGCGCTTGGACACGGGCAGCGACACGATCGACGTCGCGATCGGCGTGAACGGCACCTGGTCCTTGAACACGACCTGCGCCTGTTCGTACAGCGCCGTGCGCTTCGCGACGTCCCCATTGGAACGCGCCGCATCCACCAGCTTTTCGAAATCCTGGTTGCACCACTTCGCCAGATTGCTGCCGTGCACCGCGTCGCAACCGAGCAGCGTGCCGAGCCAGTTGTCGGGGTCGCCGTTGTCGCCCGACCAGCCGTACAGGATCGCGTCGTGCTGCCCGTCGTGCTTCGCGCGGCGGTTGTATTCGCCCCATTCGTAGCTGACGATCTTCGCGCGCACGCCGATCCTCGCCCAGTCCTGCTGGATCAGTTGCGCCATCAACTGCGCATTCGGGTTGTACGGACGCTGCACGGGCATCGCCCACAGCGTCAGGTCGAAGCCGTTCGGGAACCCGGCCTGCGCGAGCAGCGCCTTCGCGGCCGCCGGGTCGCGCGGCGCATCCTTCAGGCGCGGGTTGTAAGACCATTGCGCGGGCGGCATCGGGTTCGTCGCGATCTTCGCGTCGCCGTTGAACACGGTCTTCACGATCGCCGACTTGTCGATCGCGATGTCGAGCGCGCGCCGCACGTCGACGCGATCGAGCGGCGCATGCTGCGTGTTGTACGCGACGAAGCCGACGTTGAAGCCCATCCCCGAGAACAGCGTCAGCTTCGGGTCGCGCCGCACCGTATCGAGGTCGGCCGGTCGCGGGAACGCCGATACCTGGCACTCGCCGGCCACCAGCTTCTGCAGGCGCGCCGCCGGATCGGGCGTGATCGCGAACACGAGGCGGGAAAGCTTCACGTCGTCCGGCTTCCAGTAGTCGGGATTCGCGTCGTAGCGGATCAGCGCGTCCTTCTGGTACGTGCGCAACAGGAACGGCCCGGTGCCGACCGGGAACTGGTTGATGTCGGCCTCGCGATGCCGCGCCGCGAGCTGCGACGCATACTCGGCCGACAGGATCGACGCGAACGCCATCGCGAGATTGCGCACGAACACGACGTCGGGCGTCTTCAGCACGAAGCGCACCGTGTAGTCGTCGACCTTGTCGATGCGCGCGACGTTGCGGTCGAAGCCGAGGTCGCTGAAATACGGGAAGCTGACCGGATAGGCCTTGCGGAACGGATCGTCGGGATCGAGCATCCGGTGGAACGTGAAGACGACGTCGTCGGCCTGGAACGGCCGCGTCGGCTTGAACCACGCGGTGGTCTGGAATTTCACGTCGCGCCGCAGGTGGAACGTGATCGTGCGCTGGTCGGGCGACACGTCCCAGCTCGTCGCGAGCGCCGGCTCGAGATCGAGCGTGCCGCGCTTGAACTGCACGAGCCCGTTGTAGATCGGGTACGTGCTCGCATCGAAATCGGTGCTCGTCGTGTGCTGGCCCGGATCGAAGCCGGCCGGGCTGCCTTCGGTGCAATACACGAGCGTCTTGCCGGACGGCGCGGCCAGCGCGTGCGTGGCCGCGCCGGCAAGCAGCAGCGACGCCGCGATGCAGCGCAGGGCTGCAGCGGCATGGGGTGCGCTACGCGCACGACGCGCAGCTGACGAAACGAAAGCGTTCTTCATGGTGGCGGAGACAGGAGAGAGGGCTGTCATGCAAATGACGACGGCCGATCTTCGCGCGCCGCCCGCCGATCGCTTACCAATTAATTTCGCGTTGCTTATCGTCGTGGATGCATCCCGCTGCCCGTGCATGAAAACGTCCACGCGAGCGCCGGACGGCCGTCTCGCGCCGCCGTCTTCCGGCCCCCTGCAGACTCGCCCGAAATGGCGCATCGTATCGGCTGGCCAACGTCGGCACGGACGCGCCGGGATCCGCCCGGCGCCGCCGCGCCGCCGACTCCAGGAGGACACACGATGCCTGTCAGCTCCGATACGTCCGCTCGCCCCGTGAAGACGCCGGGCCCCGATCACCCGATCACGGTCGAACCGCACCCGCGGCGCGTCGTGGTGAAGGCGGCCGGCAAGGTCGTCGCGGATACGCGCCGCGCGCTGGCGCTGCGCGAAGCCGCTTACCCGGCCGTGCTCTACATCCCGCGCGAGGACGCCGACCTGACCCTGCTGCAACGCACCGACCACGCGACGTACTGCCCGTACAAGGGCGATGCCGCCTACTACTCGATTCCGGCCGGCGGCGAACGCGCGGTCAATGCCGTCTGGACCTACGAGGCGCCGTATCCGGCCGTCGATGCGATCCGCGGGCACCTCGCGTTCTATCCGGATCGCGTCGATTCGATCGAGGAAAGCCCGGCCGGCTCCGATTGAGGATCGCGGTAGCCGCTCGTCGAATGCCGGGCGGCGACGCGTGCCAAGTCGCGATTTCGCCGACGCGGCCAGTCGGGCTGGCGTGCTGGCGTGCTGGCGTGCTGGCGTGCTGTCGTGCTGTCGTGCTGTCGTGCTGGCGTGCTGGCGTGCTGGCGTGCTGGCGTGCTGGCGTGCTGGCGTGCTGGCGTGCTGGCGTGCTGGCGTGTCGGCGTGTCGGCGTGTCGGCGTGTCGGCATGTCGGCATGTCGGCGTGCTCTGACGTGCTCCGGCAGATTCTTCCACTGATCACCGGCCCGACCAACACCACCGAGCCTGCTCGCTGATTTGCATATGCGGATTCGTTGGTTGGCCGCCGGCCCGCGCGGCCGTATCGTCCTGAATCCGGCGCGGGCCGGCCCGTGGCGCGCATCGCCCGCATCGGGC
>NZ_JAAGPG010000450.1:0-6907 GCF_017104665.1 Burkholderia sp. Se-20378
TCGGGCCCGCGCCCGCGTCCGATAAAGCCGCGCGCACGGCGCCGGCCGAGGCGGTCGGCCGCGCGGTGTTCGGCGGATCGAACCATTCGCAGCTCGAAGCGTGCTTCCGCGCCGCGCAGGCCAGTTTCCCGAATCTCTATCCCGACTACGCGCCGCGCATCGAGCGGCACATCCGCCAACTGGTGCCGCTGAAGCTCGCGACGGTCGCGACGATCGGCGACGGCGCGCTGGAGACGGCGGGCAACCTCGTCGAAGCCGTCGCGGCAACGACGCGCGAATTCAACGAACTCGGCGCGGCCGACATGATGGCCGGCATGCTCGCGCAGGCGACACGCAAGGCCGGCATGTTCGAACGCTGGTTCGGCGCGACGACGGGCCATATCGACTACCGTGCGGCGATCGGGGCACTCAAGCAGTCGCTCGGCTTCTTCCCGCGCCGTACCGAGGACCTTGCCGCGAAGGTCCGCCATGCGGAAGAAAACCTCGTGGTCG
Source organism: Burkholderia sp. Se-20378 (assembly GCF_017104665.1). Classification (NCBI taxonomy): domain Bacteria; kingdom Pseudomonadati; phylum Pseudomonadota; class Betaproteobacteria; order Burkholderiales; family Burkholderiaceae; genus Burkholderia; species Burkholderia sp. Se-20378. Next base: position 493 of record NZ_JAAGPG010000450.1, read on the forward strand.
TGCTCGCGGCGCTGAGCGCGGTGTCGGACGTCGTGCGCGCGCCGGACGATGCGGGCGTCGAGCGCACGCTGTTCGACCGTCGCAACATCGTCGGGCAGGCCGTGCAGCAGATCCGCATGCAGCCCGCGCAATTGCGCGGGCTCGACGAGCGCGTGACCGATCTGCTGTCGCGCGCCGATCACCTGATGAACGTCGTGCTGCCGGCAGCGTTGGCGGCGCGGCCGCAGCGCTGAGCGCACGGCACGAAGGGCACGAATGCATGCGCGGCGGCGCGTGCGTTCGCTGCGCAGGCCACCCCGCATCACTTCATTTCACGAGCACCGGCGCGAGTCTGCTATCTTCCCGGGCATCTCATTGCTTTCCCGCCGATTCTCCATGACCGACCGCATCGTTGCCGCATTCGATTTCGACGGCACCATCACGACGACCGACAGCTTTCGCCATTTCGTCCGCTATGCGGTCGGCACGCCGCGCTTCGCGTGGGCCGGATTGCGCGCGCTGCCTTGGATCGTCGCGATGAAGGCCGGGCTGCTGTCGCGTGGCGACGCGAAAGCGAAATTCGCGTTGTTCGCGTTCGGGCCGGTGCGGGAGGAGGCGCTCGATGCGCAGGCGCGCACGTTCGTCGACACCTATCTGCCGAGCCTCGTGCGTCCGGAAATGCTCGAACGCATCCGCGAGCATCGGGCACGCGGGCATGAAGTCGTGCTGGTGAGCGCGTCGCCGTCGCTGTATCTGGAGAAGTGGGCGAAGACGGCCGGCTTCGATGCGGTGCTCGCGACGCGGCTGGCGTTCGAGCGCGGCAGCTTCGCCGGACGGCTCGACGGCGAAAACTGCTGGGGGCCGCAGAAGGTCGTGCGGCTGCGCGGGTGGTGGGGCAACCGGCCGCCGAAGCAGCTGTTCGCGTACGGCGACAGCCGGGGCGACAAGGAAATGGCAGAGCTCGCGAACTGGTCGTGGATCCGCGGGCAAGGGCCGATGCCGCCGATCGGCGGCTGAGGGGGCCGTTACGCGTCGGCCCGAGCCTGGCGCGTACCGCGCGACGGGCGATAACCGCCCCAGCGATTCGCCCGCGCGAACGTGCCGACGTCGTTGAAGCGCACGCCGACTTCACGCAGTGCCGCATGCGCGGTGCGCGCGGTCAGCTGGCGGATGTAGAACGGGTCGCGCACCACGAAGTGATGGATCGCGTGCGTGCTGCCGAAATTGAAGCAGAACAGCTGGAACGGCAGCATCCACCACGGGTTGAGCACCTGCGTCTGCTGGATCACGTTGCGCGAGTCGATGTCGCCGAAGTAGTGCATGTTCGAGCTGACGAAGTTGATGCAGAAGCTGCGCACGAAGTTCGGCCCGAGCCACACCACGGCCAGGAAATCGACGACGCTCATCACGCGTTCGACGACGGCCGGCACCGTCACCGGGTAGCCGAATGCATGCAGCGCGAACAGGCCGACGTGATAGACGATGAACGCGTGCCACAGCACGTAATACACGTGACCGACCGGCATGTACGACGACACCTGCTCGACGCGCAACTGCAGGCGCTCGGACGGATCCTGCACCGGCTGCGCGGCCACGTACTGCTTCACCTTGCGGCGCATCGCGGTGGGCCGCAGCACGACGGCGAGCATGCCGTCCGCGATCATCAGCAGGCGCTTCACGCCCCAGCGCTCGCCGTTGGTGATGCCGAATTCCTCGAGATCCGATTCGCCGCCCGACACCTTGTGGTGATGCAGGTGCATGCGCCGCCGCGTCCACGGGTTGATCGTGCCGGGCCGCGTGAGCCAGCACAGCGCCATCATCAGGTGGTAGGCCCACGGCGTCTTCTTGAAGTACATCAGGTGGATCAGGTCGTGCTCGAGCTCGTGGATCAGCGACGTGACGAACGCGGCGAGCGGCAGCGCGACGTACCACGCGATCGCGCCGCGCGCATACAGCCAGGCGATCGCGAGCATCGCGCTCACCGAGACGGCCATCACGGTCGCGCCGACGAGGTTCTGGTTGTCGAGCAGCGGAAAGCGCGCGCGGATCGCGTCGCTCGCGGCGTTGACCTCGCGGCGGACGTACGCGACCTTGTCCGCGTCGTTGCGAAAGGCGGTTCGTGCGGGTTGGCTCATCGACCGGGATTCCTGCGGAAAGGGTGGGGCGCAATGCCGATGTGACAAGCATAGGCGCGCGCCGGACCGCACGCGAGGGCCGCGGGTGCCAATGGCGGTGTCATTTCGGGCCACGATGGCCTGCCGGCGCGGCTAGAGTCTCGCCCCGGTGTCATTGCGGGCCAGCGACGCTACAATCCGCCGAAACCGCTTCGGAGTCCGCCGCATGGTCCTGTCCGTCCCGGATGCCGCGCGCCAGCTGAACAAGGCGACGGTGTCGTCCGCGTATGCGCTGTTCATGCTGATGCTGGCCGAGGAACGCGGCATCGACGGCGGCCGCGTGCTCGCCGGCTCGGGCGTCGAGCGCGACCGGCTCGCGCAGCCCGATGCGCGCATCACGCCGCTGCAGCAGGCGGCGATCGTGTTCAACCTGCTCGACGCGACGGACGACCCGTCGATCGCGATCGAGATCGGCCTGCGCAGCAGCCTGACGAAAGCGGGACTGATCGGCTTCGGGCTGATGAGCTGCGCGACGCTCGGCGAGGCGATCTCGCTCGGCATTCGCTACCTGCCGACGCGCGTGCCGTTCTTTTCGGTGCGGCTCGCGCAGATCGACGGAATCGTCGATATCGACGTGCTCGAGGCGTTTCCGCTTGGCCGGCTGCGGCAGTTCGCGGTCGAGAACTTCCTGGTCGAGACGGCGATCCTGTTCAATTCGCTGCTGTATCCGGTGCCGGGGCGCACGCTGCAGTCGCGTGCCGAACTCCATTTCGAATGGCCCGAGCCGCCGTGGTTCGAGCGTTATCGCGCGCGGCTGCCGCGCTGTCATTTCGACGCGAGCGCGAACCGCATCCGCTGCGACGCCGCGCTGCTCGACGAACCGATCGGCACCGCGAATGCACACACCGCGCAGATGATCGTGCAGCAATGCGAGGCCGAACTCGCGCGGCTCGGCTATGCGGAAAGCATCGTCGAGCGCGTGCGCAACCTGCTGATCTGCGGCGAGGGCGGCTATCCGTCGGTCGACGATGTCGCGCGCGAACTGCATGTGTCGGCGCGGACGCTCAAGCGCAAGCTCGCCGGGTACGGCGCGACCTATTCGGCGCTGCTCGACGAGATCCGGCTGCGGGACGCGCTGCGGCTGCTCGAGGGGACGCGGCTGCCGGTCGACGAGATCGCCGCGCGCGTCGGCTATACGGATCGCGCCAATTTCACGCGCGCGTTCAAGCGCTGGACGGGCGTCGCGCCGAGCGAGCGACGCTGAACGCGGGGACGCACCGGCCTGCGTGGCGGGCCTGCCGCGTCAGGTCGCGCGCGCCACGCCTTCATCAGACGATCGCGACCCAGTTCGCACCGCGTCCGCCCGGCACGCGCGCGTGCGGCGACAGCGCGCCGTCGTCCGGCGCGATCGCATACACCGACACGTATTCCGACTGTTCGCCGCAGGCGACGAGCCAGCGCCCCGACGGGTCGATTGCGAAGCCGCGCGGCTGCGTCTCGGTGGTCGTCGCGTGCGCGGGTTCGAACGTACCGTCTTCGCTGCAGCGATAGCAGAGCAGGCCGCTCGACGTGCGTTCGCTGACGTCGGCGAAACGCTCGTCGGGCGTCAGGTGCAGGTCGGCGGCCCAGACGGACGGTTCGGTGGGCGCGGGCGGCCGCGCATGGCCCTGCGCGAGTTCGGCGACGGCGGGATGGCGCGCGCTCACATGCGCATCGCCGAGCCGGCCGCTGTCGGGATCGCGCGCGAACGTTGCAAGCGTGGCCTGGAATTCGCTGACGACGACGAGTGCACGTCCGTCGCGCGCAAATTGCAGGTGACGCGGGCCGAACCCGGTTGGCACGCGCGTTTCGCCATGTTCGAGCGCGCGCAGGCCGGCCGCGTCTTCGACGAGCGCGAAGCTGAACACGCGGTCCGATCCGAGCGAGCTGACGTACGCGAAACGGTTGTCTGGCGACACGATCACCGAGTGCGCGTTCGCGATGCCGCCCGCGACCTGCAGCGGCGTGCCGTCGCCGTCGCGTACGTGCGCGGCGTCATAGAGGCTCAGCGAATTTCCGCCGTACGACGCGCCGAGCAGCCAGCGGCCGCTGCGGTCGAGCGACAGGTACGCATGGCTCGCGTCGATCGCGGTCGTGCCGATGCGCACGAGCGCGCCGGTGGCCGGCACGACGCGGAACGCGACGATCGTCGGCTGTTCGCCGCGCGTCGCGACGTAGAGCCGCGCCCGGTCGGCCTGCACGGCGATCGGCATTGCGACGTCGGCGGCGGGATAGCGGGCGAGCGGCGCGAGCGTGCCGTCGCCGGCGAGGGAGAACGTGGTGAGGTCGCCGTCGGTGGCATTCGAGACGACGACGGTCAGGCGGTCAGTGTTCGGCATGGCGGAGCATCGAAGCGTTCGTGAAGGACTTGTCGGCCGGCAGGCCGCGCGGCGGATCGCTGCGCCGGTGGGTGCGCGCGAACAGCGCGGCGACCGCGGCGACGAGCGAAGCGATCGCGAGCGCATACAGCCCGCCCGTGATCGAACCCGTATGTTGCTTCAGATAGCCGAACGCCGTCGGCGCGACGAAGCCGCCGAGGTTGCCGACCGAGTTGATCAGCGCGATCACGGCCGCGGCCACGCGCGTGTCGAGGTAGCCCTGCGGGATCGGCCAGAACAGCGACGACGCGGCCTTGAAGCCGAGCGCGGCGAAGCAGATCGACGCGAACGACCACACCGGATCGTGCGACGTCGACGCGAACAGCCCGCATGCGGCGAGCACGAGCGCGACCGCGAGCCAGCGCTGCGGATGCTTCCATTTCGACGACAGCACCGCGAAGCCGTACATCGCGCCGATCGCGATCATCCACGGAATCGTGTTGTACAGGCCGACCTGGAAATCGGTGAGGCCGCCCATCTTGCGGATGATCGTCGGCAGCCAGAACGTGGCCGCGTAGATCGTCAGCTGGATCGAGAAATACAGGAAGCAGAACAGCATGATCTGCGGGTCGCGCAGCAGCGCGGTGGCGCGCACCGGCACGTTCGAGCGGACGTCGCGCGTCGCGCGCTCCTCGTCGAGCGCGTTCTGCAGCGCCGTGCGTTCTTCGGCCGTGAGCCACGTCGCGTCGCGGATATGCGACTTCAGCAGCAGCCAGCTCGCGCCGCACAGTGCGACCGAGAACAGCCCTTCGATCAGGAACATCCATTGCCAGCCTTCGAGGCCGAAACCGCGGATCGAAAGCAGCGCGCCGGTGACCGGTCCGGACAGCACCGATGCGAACGCGGAACCGCCGAGGAAGATCGCCATCGCCTTGCCGCGTTCCTGCGGCGGCAGCCATTGCGACAGGTACAGCACGACGCCGGGGAAGAAGCCGGCCTCGGCCACGCCCAGCAGGAAGCGCAGCGTGTAGAACGACGTGTCGTTCCACACGAACGCCATCGCGGCCGCGACGATGCCCCACGTCGCCATGATCCGGGCCAGCCACACGCGTGCGCCGTAGCGCTGCATCAGCAGGTTCGACGGCACTTCGAACAGCGCGTAGCCGACGAAGAACAGCCCGGCGCCGAGGCCGTACGCGGCCGCGCCGATGCCGATCGATGCCTCGAGGTGACGATCGACGAAGCCGACGTTCACGCGGTCGATGTAGTTCGCGATGAACATGATCAGCACGAGCGGCAGCACGTGCCATTTCACTTTCGAGACGGCGGACGCGAGCGGGTCGCGTCCGGGCAGGGCGGGCGAGGGCGGGTTCAAGCGTGTCTCCGGTCGGGCGGCGGCGGACGGGGCGGGTGCTCGCGTCGGCGTCTGGGTGGCAGTCTATGTAGTATGTCGTCGTATGACATGGTACGCCTGAGTGCCGATGAAGACGTTGCGGGTTTACCCCGTAATTTCTCAGATTTTGGGGAATTTAATGAGACTTATCGGTGATTCATTCATGTCTGATGACGTATGACATGAAATGAGTGTGCGCCGATTGCCGCGGTTTCGGTCGCGGCCCGCGCGTGGTGCATCGACCGGGCAGCCCGTCGCGAGGCTGCCGGCGCGGCTGCTACGCCATCGACACGACGCTGTTGAGCAGCGTCTTCACGAGCACGGCCTGCCGCGTCGCGCCCGTTTTCGCGAAGATGCCGCGCAGATGCGCGCGCGCGGTGTTCTTCGTGATGCCGGTCGCGGCGGCCGCTTCGTCGAGCGTCAGCCCGTCGACGAGCAGCAGCGCGATGTCGGTTTCCATCGGCGTGAGCCGGAACAGCCGGTGCAGCATGTCGCGCGACGTCTGCGGCGACGACGCCGGATCGCGGACGAACACCGCGACGGCCGGCCGGTGCTGGCGGTCCTCCGCGCCG
>NZ_JAAGPG010000451.1:0-6599 GCF_017104665.1 Burkholderia sp. Se-20378
TCGCCTGGCTCGGCGTGAGCGCGCCGGAACTCGACTGGCTGTCCGACCACTGGCGCGTCGACGCGCGCAGCAGCGCCACGCCGTTGCATCACTACACGTACGTGGCGCACGACAAGCGCAGCGGCGGCAGCCGCCTCGTCGAAATCCCGAAAGGCCGGCTGCGCGAAGCGCAGCGCCGCATCCTGCACGGGCTGCTCGATCGCATCGCGCCGCACGGCGCGGTGCACGGTTTTCGCAAGGGGCACGGCATCGTGTCGTTCGCGGCGCCGCATGCGGATCGCGATGTCGTCGTCCGTTTCGATCTGGCGGATTTCTTCGTATCGATACGCGCCGCACGCGTGCACGCGCTGTTCGTCACGCTCGGGTACCCGGTCGAGGTCGCGCGCACGCTCACCGGGCTGTGCACCAACCGCGTGCCGTCCGCGCGGCTGCTCGCGCCGGACCTGCGCGACCGGTTCGACTGGATCGCTCGCCAGCGCTATCGCGAACGGCACTTGCCGCAGGGCGCGCCGACGTCGCCGGCGCTGGCGAACCTGAGCGCGTTCCGGTTCGACATGCGGCTCGCCGCGCTCGCGCGTTCGCTCGGTGCCACCTACACGCGCTATGCCGACGATCTCGCCTTTTCCGGCGGCAGCACGCTGGCGCGCGACGTCGAGCGGCTGCAGGTCCGGGTCGCCGCGATCGCGCTCGAGGAGGGGTTTGCGCTGCAACTGCGCAAGACGCGCGTGATGCGGCGCGGCATGCGGCAGCAACTGGCCGGCGTGGTCGTCAATCGTCATCCGAACCTGGCGCGCGATGAGTTCGATCTCCTGAAGGCCATCCTGACCAACTGCATCCGGAGCGGCCCGGCGTCGCAGAATCGCGATGCCCATCCGGACTTCCAAGCGCATCTCGCCGGGCGCGTCGCGCATGCGGCCGCGCTGAACCCGGCACGCGGCGCGAAGCTGCGCGCGCTGTTCGACCGGATCGCGTGGGACGTCCACGACGTCGGCCTGTAATCGGACGTATCCGGATCAACGCCGGCCGCCGTCTTCTGCAACACGACACCGAGCACTGCTATCATTCGCGCCATGCCGCGCCTGTGCCATGGTGCGGCGCTTACTTGCCGCAGCCGTTCGCCGTACCTTCGTACCTGGCGGGCTGCGCGTTGCCGGCCCGGTCCTGTCCGTCATTGATTGACGCGCGACGTCGTTTAGTGCGTATCGCGCAAGCCATGCCGGCTCCGGCAAACGATTCACACATTTGACAGCCCCCATCGGCGGAACTTCGTGGTAGGTTCCGCCATCGGAGCTTTTTGCGAAAACATGCCCAAAGAGGATGAATACATGACCCAGGCCCTGCAGGAACTCGAAGCACAACTTCGGGACCTGAACATCAAGCTGTCGGATGCGAAGCAGAAGGAGAAGCAAGCCGCGCTCGCGGCATTCAAGGAACAGGTCGAGCTTTTGGGAATTTCGCAGCAGGAAGTGCTGAGCGCGCTTGGCTACATCGTCCAGCGAAAACGCAAGGCGCCTGCCAAGTACTACGATCCGACGACCGGCCGCTCATGGTCGGGCCGCGGCCCGCGGCCGAAATGGCTCGAAGGCAAGGATCTCGATACGCTCGCCGTCGACCGCGAGGCCAAGACCTGGTGGCCCGGAGACGATCAAGGCTGAAGCCGGCCGGGCCGCGAGGCCACCCGGCGCCGCCCGGTTCGCACGAGCGGGCCGGCCGGCAACACTCCGCCAGCATGCTGTTTTTCATCCGGTGTCCGGCCTGACCGCGACATCGCCGGCCTCGCCGCCGACACCGGATCGCCGTTTTTCCCTCCCGTTCATGCCCCGCAGATTCCCGCTCGCCGTCCCGCAAGCGGGTGCCGCCGCGCACGCGGACCCTCGCTGCCGGCTGGCCGGCCAGCCCTTTGCTCGCGGGCACAGGCCTTAGAATGTCGCCGGACAATCGTGGCAGGACACCATGGCAGCAAACATGAAATCTTCGTCGCTCGGCGGCCCGTCGGCCCCGCGCGTGGAGCAGGTCGGCGCGTACGCGTGGAAAGCGCTGGCCGGATCGGCGATCGGCTATGCGATGGACGGCTTCGACCTGCTGATCCTCGGCTTCATGCTGCCGGCGATCACGGCGGCGCTGCATCTGACGCCCGGGCAGGGCGGCGCGCTGGTCACGTGGACGCTGATCGGCGCCGTCGCGGGCGGCATCCTGTTCGGTGCACTGAGCGACCGTTACGGGCGCGTGCGCGTGCTGACCTGGACGATCCTGCTGTTCGCGATCTTCACCGGGCTGTGCGCGTTCGCGCAGGGTTTCCAGGATCTGCTGGTGTACCGCACCATCGCGGGCATCGGGCTGGGCGGCGAGTTCGGGATCGGCATGGCGCTCGCGGCGGAAGCGTGGCCGGCCAGCAAGCGCGCACGCGTGTCGTGCTACGTCGCGCTCGGCTGGCAGGCCGGCGTGCTGCTGGCTGCGCTGCTGACGCCGTTCCTGCTGATGCACATCGGCTGGCGCGGGATGTTCCTGGTCGGCGTGCTGCCCGCGGTGCTGGCCTGGGCGATGCGCAACAAGCTGCACGAGCCTGAAGCGTTCGTGCAGCGCGCAGCGCAGCCGAAGCCCAATGCGTTCCGCCTGCTCGTCGCGGACGGTCGTACCGCGCGCACGAGCCTCGGCATCGTGATCCTGTGTTCGGTCCAGAACTTCGGCTACTACGGGATCATGATCTGGCTGCCGACCTTCCTGTCCAAACAGATGGGCTTCTCACTGACGAAGTCGGGGCTGTGGACGGCGGCGACGGTCGTCGGGATGATGATCGGCGTCTGGGTGTTCGGGCAGCTGGCCGACCGCATCGGGCGCAAGCCGACGTTCCTGCTGTACCAGCTCGGCGCGGTCGTGACGGTCCTCGCGTATGCGCGGCTGTCGGACCCGACCGCGATGCTGTGGGCCGGTGCGCTGATGGGCATGTTCGTCAACGGGATGGTCGGCGGTTACGGAACGCTGATGTCGGAAGGCTATCCGACGGCCGCACGCGCGACCGCGCAGAACGTGCTGTGGAACATCGGCCGCGCGGTCGGCGGCTTCGGCCCGGTCGCGGTCGGCGCGCTGGCCGCGCATTACTCGTTCCAGACGGCCATCGCGCTGCTCGCCGGCCTGTACGTGCTCGACATGGTCGCGACGCTGTTCCTGATTCCCGAGCTCAAGGGCGTCGAACTCGAATGAGCGCGGCGATCGCGCGTAACACAACGACTTCACTGAAAACCACGATGCAACAGCGGAACAGGACGATCGGCGTAATGGGCTCGGGCAAGGCGCCGTGGCTCGCGTTTTCAGAGCCGCTCGGCGCCTGGCTCGCGCAGGCCGGTTTCAATCTGCTGACGGGCGGCGGGCAGGGCGTGATGCTGGCGGTCGCGCGCGCGTTCGTCGGCGTGCCCGGGCGGGCGGGGCGATCGATCGGCATCCTGCCGACGCAGGCCGATCCGCTCGCGGGCTTCGTGCCGCTCGACGGCTATCCGCATCCGTTCGTCGACATCCCGATCCTCACGCCGCTGCCGCGCCGCGAGCCGGACGCCGCCCCGGATACGATCAACCGCAACTACGTGAACGTGCTGAGCAGCGACCTGATCGTTGCGCTGCCGGGCGGCCACGGCACGGCCGAGGAGATTGCGCTTGCGCAGCGCTGGGGCAAGCCGCTCATCTGCTTCGGGCCGGACGGTGCGTTTCGCGAGCTCGCGGTGGGGGCCACGTGCACGTCGTCGCTCGACGACGTGATCCGCTTCGTGGAACGCGCGTTTTCGGCGGAGCAGGCGCTGCGATAGTGAATCGCGTTGCGTCGACCGCGATTGTCGCGACGTCGGCGCGGCCGCACGGCCGGTTCCTACCGCTGCCGGCCATCAAGCAGGTCGAGCGTCTGCGTCCAGTCGAACGGCAGTAGCGCGTCGTAGTCGAGGCCGCGCTCGGCCATCCTGTCGACGAAGCGATCCTGCACGCGCGCGCATGCCGCGCTCATCTCCGGCGCGATGCCGCCTTCGCGCAACGTCTCGCACACTTCGCGCATCTCCGCCGCGCGCCGGCGGCCGTGTTCGGCGACGCGGCTGATCAGGTAGCCGGGCAGGTCGGGCGATGCCGCGAACTGGTCGAACGTCTGTCGCAACGACGCGAGCACGAGTGCGTCGGCGCCATACGCGCGGGCAGCGCCGAGGCATTCGACGGTCAGCGACTCGATGCCCTTGATCATCACGCTGCGGCACATCTTGGCCGCCGACGCGACGCCGACCCGAGCCGACACGGCCCGGGCATTGAAGCCGAGCGCCTTCAGCTCGTACGCGATCGCTTCGGCCTGCGGACCGCCCAGCAGCATCGGCACGGCGAGCCCGTACGGCGGCACGGGCGCCATCACGGCCGCTTCGACATAGTGGCCGCCGGCGGCTTCGATCCGTTGCTGGCCGTGCTGCTTCATCGCCGGCGACACCGAGTTGATGTCGATGAAGGTCTGGCCCGGCCGGATGCACGCGGCCACGGCGTCGGCGACGTCGGCATCGGACGACGCCGTGACGGCGGACACGATCCACCGCACATCGCGGACTGCATCGGCGAGGGTGGGTGCGGCCCGCACGTTCAGGCGCGCGGCCCTGTTGCGCATCGCCGGCGCGGTGTGCGCGTCGTCGAGCAGCCGGTCGTACATCGTCACGCGCACGTTACGCGCGGCCAGCGCGCCGCCGAGCAGGCCGCCGGCCTCGCCGAATCCGATGAATGCGATCGTCGAATCGTTCATGCGTGTCGCTCCTTCACGATTGGGGCCGCGGCCGTCACGACGGACGGTATCCGGCACGCTTATGACGGCGCCGCGAATCGATGCCGCGCCGACCGGCCATTGCAGGACATTGTCGGTTCATGGTCGATGCGCATGCAATGCGAACCCGCCGCGACAGCCATGCGCTTTCCTTATCGCCCGACGGCAGCATGCGGCGCGCGCGCCACCTCGGTCGCCACGATGCGGATCGCGTCGATCAACGCGCGCGCGGCCGGCGACGGCGGGCTGCCGGTGCGCGTCATCAGCCCGATATCGCGCGTCGTCTCGCGCATCGGCGGGACGTCGAGTACGGCCAGCAAGCCCGAATCGCACTCGTAACGCAGCTGCTGCGCCGACAGCACCGCGAGCATGTCGGTGTGCAGCAGCAGGCCGCGGATCACCGCGAGGTCGGCCGTCTCGACCGTCGGCATCGGCGGCTTGAGCTTCATCCGGCGAAACAGCGCTTCGAACAGGCCGCGTGCGGGCGAATGAATGCGCGGCAGGATCCATTGCGCGCTGGCGAGGCTCTTGATGCCGAGGTTGCGCACGCCGGCGAGCGGGTGATCGCGCCGCGCCAGCACGACGAGGCTCTCCGACATCAACCGTTCGTTTCCGAGGTCGCTCGTCGGGTCGCTCGCGCGCAGCGCGCCGAGGATGAAATCGATGTCGCCCGCGCGCACGCCCGCGACGAGCGCTTCGTACGCGCTTTCGTCGGTGATCACGCGCACCTTCGGGAAACGCGTGACGACGCGTGCGACGGCCTCGGGCAGCATCAGCGTCCGGCCGAGCGGCAGCGCGCCGACGGTCACGACGCCCTGGATGCTGCCGTGCAGCGCCGCGACGTCGTCGGCGACATGCCGCAATTCGTTCAGTGCGCGCCGTATGTGCAGCAGGAACGTTTCGCCGTCGGTCGTCAGCAGCAGGCCGCGCGGATGCCGATGGAACAGCGCGAATCCCGCGCCGCTTTCGAGAATCCGGATCGCGCTGCTGACGGCCGGCTGCGTGACGCCGAGCGTGCGCGCGGCGCTCGGCATGTGCCGGTGCCGCGCGAGCGTCGAGAACAGTTGCAGCCGCCGCGTGTTGAGCAGGTAGGCGGGCAGCCCGCCGTCGGCCGACGCACGCCGGCGCGACTGGCGCAACGCACACCAGTTCGCCAGCTCGCCGAGTTCGGCGAACACGCGCTCGCCGCGCTTCAACACCGCGCGTCCGACCGGCGTCGCGAGCATGCCCGACGGTTTCCGGTCGAACAGCGGCTCGCCGAGTGCCGTTTCGATTTCCTGCACGGCGCGCGTGACGGCCGATTGCGCACGAAACAGCGTCGCGGCCGCGCGGCTCACGCTGCCGGCTTCGGCCACACGCTGCACCGCGTACAGGCATGCGAGGTTCGGGAGTTCGGTGTCGTCCATGGTGCGCTCGGGTGCGGACGGGCCGCATGGCATGCCGGTGGGTGCGCAGCGCGCCGGCGGCAGATGTCGACCGACTTTACCGGAACGGCGGCGCAGCAGCTTGCATCGTGCTTATCGGCCTATCTGTTTTGTTTATCGGGTTCGGCGAGCGGGGATCGCTGGCGGTGCCGGCGGTTCGGTGCGAGGCCGGGCGCGGGCGCCATATCCGGCGGGCGTTCCCGTGATCCGTCGGATGAATGGCGTCGTGCCGAACGGCCCGGACGTCATGCCATTCCGATGAAATTTAAGGGTTTCCCCCGACTACGTGGTGCGATCGCCGGTTGCGTACTTTTGATCCCGGCAGCCGCATCGGCGCAGTTGCCGGCGCTGCGGACCGCCATCTGATTCATTGTTTGTCCGACCACCCCGGGCGTTCCACGAGC
>NZ_JAAGPG010000452.1:0-6903 GCF_017104665.1 Burkholderia sp. Se-20378
GCGTGCTCGCATGCAGGTCGCGTGGGTCGGTGCACGGAGTGTGAGGTGTTGTGTCGTGTTTTGGGTCAAGCAGAGGGCGGCATACGAGTGTCCGACACGTGAGTGGAGTTCAGACGTGGGCTCTTCCGATCGTCGAGAGCCGCGCGCGCGCCTCGGCGTCGCCGAGGCGCGCGCGCGGCTCTCGACCCCGCCGTCGAACCTGCTGAACGCGAACGGCTGGAGCTGGATCGGCGATACAGCCGGCAAGTACGGCCAGGACTACACGCTGCGCGCGTACGCGGCCTATACGCAGTTCGGCACCGCGACGCGCGACGACGAAACGCTCGCGGTCGTGCGCGTCGACAGCGACGGCCATCCGCTGAACGGCGCGAACCGCTATGTGCTGCATTTCGCGCCGGGCGCGCTGCCGCCGGCGCGTGCGTTCTGGACGCTGACACCCTATTCGACGAACGGCGCGCTGCCCGACGTCGGGTCGGCGCGCCGCTCGCTCGGCGATCGCGACCGCCTGCGCCGCAACCACGACGGCTCGATCGACATCACCGTGTCGGCATCGCCGGGCGGCACGCATGCGGCCAACTGGCTGCCGGCGCCGCGCACTGATTTCGCACTCGCATTGCGCCTGTACGTACCGAAGCCGCAGGCGAGCGACGGGTCGTGGATGCCGCCCGTCGTCGTCCGGAAATGAACGGATGACCGGCGGCGCTGTCCGACCGGCGGGCGCGACGGCGCCCGAACCCCGTACCGTCACCTCCTGAGCCTATACTTTCGGGATAGCGTGCGCGGCCGCCCAGTTGTCCGGTGCGGCCCGGCACCCCATCCCGAGGCATTCAAGCATGGCAAGCGCAGACAAAGAAACCGTATCCTCGACCCTCCATGCCCTCGGTGGCGTTGCACGCTCGCGCCGGACCCGGCGCATCGGCATCGGCCTGCTGATCTTCATCGTTTTATTCGGACTGCTCGGGTTCTTCGCGGCGCCGCCGCTGATCCGCCATATCGCCGAACAGCAGTTGAGCAAGCAGCTCGACCGGCCGGCCACGATCCAGCGCATCGCGCTGAACCCGTACACGCTGAACCTCGAAGCCGACGGCATCCATCTCGGCGACAAAGGCGGGCAGGGCGACTTCATCGACATCGCGAAGCTCGTCGTGCGGCCGTCGTGGTCGTCGCTGTTCCGCGGCGCGCCGATCGTCAATGAAGTCCGTCTCGACTCGCCGCGCTTTCATATCGTCCGCTACGACGCGCAGCGCTTCAACTTCACCGACCTGATCGAGAAGTTCTCGACGCCGTCGCCCAAACCCGAAAGCAAGCCGACGCAGTTCTCGGTGTCGAATATCCAGGTCAACAACGGCCGGATCGATTTCGACGACCGTCTGCTGAACGAAAAGCACGTCGTCGACAACTGGACGCTCGGCATTCCGTATATCGCGACGCTGGCCTCGAAGACCGACATCTTCGTCCAGCCGAAGCTGCGCGCGCGCTTCGACGGCAGCCCGATCGCGATCGACGGCAAGACCAAGCCGTTCGCGCAATCGCGCGAATCGGAGATCGCGCTGAAATTCGACGGCCTCGACGTGCCGAAGCTGATCTCGTACGTGCCGGCGAAGCTGCCGGTGGCCGTGACGAGCGGCCTCCTGAGCAGCGACCTCAAGGTCAATTTCGTGATGAGCGGCGAGACGCCCGCGCTGCGCGTATCGGGCACCGTCGACCTGAACGACGCGAAGGTGACGGACCACGCGTCCTCGCCGCTGTTCGCCGCGCGCAGCGTGCACGTCGCGGCGGCCAGCCTCGAGCCGCTGCGCAACGCGATGCACTTCGACGAGATCCGGATCGACCAGCCGGTGGTCGACCTGTCGCGTGACAAGCAGGGCGTGCTGAACGTCGAGAAGCTCGCCGCACAGCCGGCAGCCGCATCGAAGGCCGCCGAAGGCAAGCCGGCGGCGTCAGGCGCCGCGGCCGCTTCCGCCGCTGCCGAAGCCACCGCCAGCGGCGCCAAGGCCGAAGCCGACGCGAAGGAGGCGCCGCCGCTCGACCTGACGATCCGCCATTTCGCGATCGACGGCGGCACGGTCAACGTCGACGACCGCGTGCCGGCGACGCCGACCGCGCTGTCGCTCACGAATCTCGCGGCGACGCTCGACGGCTTCTCGATGCAGGGCAAGACGCCCGCGAAATACACGCTGTCGACGTCGCTGTCGCGCGGCGGCGACGTGACCGCCGAAGGCACGTTCAATCTCGCGGAGAAGCAGGTCGAGAGCAAGCTGACGGTCGCCGCACTCGCGCTGCCGGCGCTGCAGCCGTACCTCGGCGAGGCGACGCGCGCGCGCGTGCTCGACGGCACGCTCGGCGCGACCGTCAACGCGAAGGCCGACTGGGGCAAGACGCCGCTCGCCGCGCAGGTCGCCGACAGCACGGTCAGCCTGAAGTCGCTGAAGATCGCGACGCCCGACGCGAAGGCCCCCGCGATCGTGCTGCCCGACGCGAGCGCGAAGATCGCGAAGGTCGACGTGGCCACGCGCACTGCAGAGATCGCGAGCGTCGACGTCAGCGGGCTCGCGCTCGACGTGCAGCGCCTGAAGGACGGCAAGATCGACCTCGCGGCGCTGGCCGAACCCGCGCAGGCGTCGGTGCCGAAGCGCACGGTCGCGCGCAAGGCCGAGGCCGCCGCGCCGTCGTGGCATTACCGGATCGATGCGCTGAACCTGAAGGATTCGTCCGCGAACTTTACCGACCTGACGACGCCGCGCCCGGTGAAGCTGGCGATCAAGCCGCTGGACCTGTCGGTGCAGAAGATCAGCGACGACATGACGAAGCCGCTGCCCGTGCAGCTGAAGGCGACGTTGAACCGCAAGGGCTCGCTGAACGTGACGGGCGACGTGACCGCGCAGCCGCTGAAGCTCGGCCTGAAGATCAACGGCAACCGCCTCGACGCGGCCGCGTTCGAGCCGTACTTCGGCAGCGCGCTGAACGCGACGATCGCAAGCGCCTTGCTCAACGCGCAGGGCAACCTGACGTTCGCGCAGGTGAAGGACGCGCCGCGCGCGACCTATCGCGGCGACGTCGCGCTCGTCGACGTGCGGATGCTCGACAAGGCGACCTCCGACCCGTTCGCGGGCTGGCGCTCGCTCGCACTGACGAACCTGAAGGCGAACTACGACGAGAAGGGCACCGACGTCGATGCCGCGCGCGTGACGTTCTCGAACTTCTACGGCCGCGTGCTGCTCGACGCGCAAGGGCGCCTGAACCTGAAGGACGTGGTCGCGAAGCAATCGGGCCCCGCGCAATCGCTCACGCGTGACGCGAGCAAGGGCGAGCCGGTGCCGCTGTCGCCGCAGGCCGCATCGGCGCCGGCAGTCGCCCCGCAAGCGTCCGCGCCGGCCGCCGCATCGGCGACGGTCGTCGTGAAGGCCGCGACGCCGCCGCAGAACCCGGTGCGCATGCACTTCGGCGAGTTGCTGCTGCAGAACGGCCGCGTCACGTATACCGACAACTTCATCAAGCCGAACTACACGGCGAACCTCGTCGCGATCAAGGGCACGGTCGGCGCGTTCGGCACGGATTCGACGACGTCCGCGCCGGTCGACGTCGCCGCGAACCTCGCGGGCAACGGGCCGATTTCGATCAAGGGTTCGGTGAACCCGCTGATCGACAAGCCGGCGCTGGACCTCACCGCGACCGCGCACGACATCGAGCTGACCAACCTGACGCCGTACTCGGCGAAGTACGCGGGCTACCCGATCACGAAGGGCAAGCTCAACGTCGACCTGCATTACGCGCTCGAGAACGACCAGTTGAAGGCCAACAACCACATCTTCATCGACCAGCTCACGTTCGGCGACCATGTGGAGAACGACACGGCGACCAAGCTGCCGGTGAAACTCGCGATCTCGCTGCTGAAGAACACGCGCGGCCAGATCGACGTGAACCTGCCGGTGTCGGGCTCGCTGTCGAATCCGGAGTTCAGCGTCGGCGGGCTGATCTGGCGCGCGGTGCTGAACCTGATCGCGAAGGCCGTCACGTCGCCGTTCTCGCTGCTCGCGCACGCGTTCGGCAGCGGTGGCGAGGATCTCGGCTACGTCGAATTCGCGCCGGGCTCGTACCAGCTCGACGACGCGCAGCAGAAGAAGCTCGACACCGTCGTGAAGATGCTGACCGAGAAGCCGTCGATCCGCCTCGACCTGATCGGCCGCGTCGATCCGACCAAGGACACGTCGGGGCTCGGCGATGCGTACGTCGATCGGCTGGTGCGCCAGCAGAAGCTGAAGGACGTGGTCGGGCAGGGCGAGAGCATCGACCCGATGTCGGTGAAGGTCGAGCCGGCCGAGTACAGCAAGTACCTGACGCGCGCGTACAAGGCGGCCGACTTCAAGAAGCCGCGCAACCTGATCGGCCTGCAGAAGTCGCTGCCCGACGCCGACATGAAGAAGGCGCTCGCCGAACATGCGCCGGCCGACGACAACGCGCTGCGTGCGCTCGCGCAGCAGCGCGCGCAGGCGGTGCGCCAGTACCTCGACGGGAAGATCGATTCGAGCCGCGTGTTCGTCGTCGCGCCGAAGCTCGATGCGAAGGGCATCGAGGACAAGGGCGCGACCACCCGCGTCGACTTCGGCCTGCAGTAAGCAGGCTATCCGCCGCCGCTGCGTCCGTTCATCCGTTCGGGCGCGGCGGCGCGTTTCCTTCAGCGCGCGGCGATCGCCGGTTCTACGCGCTTGCCCAGCTCCTTCTTCGCGGCCAGCGGCAGACGCGCGTCGTCCCACTGCGCCAGCCATTCGACTTCCTTCGCCGTGAACACCTGTCCGTAGTTGCGCAACGCGTACTGCAACGCGTCGACGACGTGGTGGCGAATGATTTCGGGGGTGCGTGCATCGTCCAGCACGAACCGGAGGGCTTCCAGGGTCGACATACTCGTGCTCCGGGTCAGGGAAAACCCTTTATCACACGCCAATAGTCGCGCGCCAAGCCGGAAAAAAAAATCGCGTGGCCGCGATGCCGTGCGAACGTTTTGACCGATGCACCGACGTAGTGCCGGCAGGTGAGCGCGCACGTCGCAACGTGCGCCAGGTCACCGTGCTGTGCGACCGATTCGTGTCACTTGCGATTGGTTACGTTTGATAGAAAACAGAAAGCCCCGCTTCATGCGAGCGACCCACGGCGCGGCCATATTCTTGCGCGCCTGATGGCAAGTCACGCAGTTCAACGTCAATCGATGAGGTGGGGTGATCATGTCTTTCCTTGGTAAGCAGCGGAAGTTGGTGGCGATGGTGGCGGGCGCGCTGGCGCTCGCCGGCGCGGGTGCGCATGCGGCGCAGCAGGACGGCAACAGTCAGGGCGAGGATCGCGGCCACGCGAACCGCGTCGTGAAGCACGTGCTGCTGATCAGCGTCGACGGCCTGCACGAGCAGGATCTCGCGCGCTGCATCGGCGCGAACACGTGCCCGAACATCGCGGTGCTCGCGAAAAGCGGCGTGACGTACACGAATGCCTATACGCCGGGCCTGTCGGATTCGTTCCCGGGCCTCGCCGCGCTCGTGACGGGCGGCTCGCCGAAGACGGCCGGCCTGTTCTACGACGTGTCGTACGACCGCAACCTGTATGCGCCGGGCGATACGAGCTGTTCGGGCAAGCAGGGCTGGAACGTCGTGTTCGACGAAACGACCGGCATCGACGCCGAGAACGGCGGCGCGCTCGTTCACCTGAACGGCGGCGGCGCATTCAACCCGCAGGCGATCCCGAACGCGAAGGTCAACGGCAAGTGCGTGCCGGTCTATCCGCACAACTACGTGAAGACCAACACCGTGTTCGAGGCCGTGAAGGCCGGCATCCCGAAGGCGACCACGGCGTGGGCCGACAAGCACGCATGGGGCTACGACTGGCTGAACGGGCCGTCGGGCACCGGCGTCGACGATCTCGCGCGCACCGAGATCAACTCGATCGACCCGGCCACGGGCACGAACTACACGGACGTCTATTCGCACACCGCGCGTTTCGACAACCTGCACGTGCAGGCGCTGATCAACCAGATCGGCGGCCGCGACTCGACGGGCACCAAGAGCGCGCCGGTGCCGACGCTGTTCGGCGCCGACTTCCAGACGCTCAGCGTCGCGCAGAAGGCGACGGTCGCGACGGGCGGCGGCTATCTCGATGCGAACTTCACGCCGAACGGGCAGGTCGCGAACGCGATCACGTACGTCGACAACTCGATCGGTTATATCGTCGCGGCGCTGAAGCAGGCGAACCTGTATTCGTCGACCGCCGTGATCGTCACGTCGAAGCATGGCCAGTCGCCGACCGATCACACGAAGCTCGTGAAGAACGGCGACACGCTGACGAAGCTGCTCGAAACGAACAACTACCTCGACCCGAACGGCAACTTCGGCCAGAACAATACGAAGACGGGCAACCTGAACGACGGCTCCGGCCTGGTCGACACGGGCTTCGTGCAGACCGACGACGTCGGCCTGATCTGGCTGCGCGACCGCAACCAGCGCACGGCCGTGGTGCAGACGCTGAAGGCGAACCTGGGCTGCAACGCGCCGGGCATCTGCGCGGACGGCTCGCAGGCGTACATCCTGTACGGCGCGGCGCTCGCCGAGCGCTTCGGCGATCCGGCCAACGGCCGCACGCCGGACATCATCGTCCAGCCGAATCCGGGCGTGATCTACACGTCGAGCACGAAGAAGGACGAGGAGCACGGCGGCAACGCGCCGGATGACAGCCACCTCGGCCTGCTCGTGTCGTATCCGGGCTTGCATCGCGCACGCACGGTGACCGACACGGTCGGCACGAAGCAGGTCGCGCCGACGATCCTCGGGCTGCTCGGCGCCGACCCGCGCCTGCTGCACGCGGTGGTGGCCGAGGGCACGGAAGTGCTGCCGGGGCTCGGCATCCGCCGCTGACGGCGACAGC
>NZ_JAAGPG010000453.1:0-6792 GCF_017104665.1 Burkholderia sp. Se-20378
CGGGCGGAGGGCACGAAGAACAGCGAGCGGGTGACGGCGGGGCTGTAGTCGGGCGGGCGGTGGTAGTGGCCGGGCGGGCGGCCGACGAACATGTTCTCGAGCATCTGCTCGATCGGCGCCGGCGAGCGCGCGTAGCCGATGAAGTAGGTGCCGAATTCGCCCGCGCCCGGGCGCCCGAACGGCATGTTGTCGCGCAGGATCTTCACTTCCTGGCCGTCCTCGTCGAGCGTGGTCAGCGAGCTGTGCGAGCACGACGGTTTCACGTCCGGCGCGAGCTCGATGTCGGACAATTTGGTGCGGCCGATGATGCGCTCCTGCGTCTCGACCGCGAGCGCGTTCCAGCCGGCCATGTCGTGCAGGTACTTCTGCACGATCACGTAGCTGCCGCCGGTGAATTCCGCGTCTTCGTCGCCGATCACCGTGAAGTCGACCGCCTCGCGGCCTTCCGGGTTCTCGGTGCCGTCGACGAAGCCGATCATCGCGCGCTGGTCGAAATTGCGGAAGCCGTGCACCTCGTCGACGACCGTGACGGCATCGCCGAGCGCGCCGAGCAACTGCGTCGCGAGTTCGAAGCACAGGTCCATCGCTTCCGCGCGAATGTGCAGCAGGATGTCGCCCGGCGTCGCGACCGCGACGCGCTGCCCGGCACCGAATTCGCGGAACGGATGCAGCGCGGCGGGGCGCGGGTTGCCGAACAACGCATCCCACGCGTCGGCGCCGAAGCCGCATACGCAGGTGAGGTTGCCGCCCGGCACGCGCTTGCCGACCGAGCGTACGAGCGCGGCGATGTCGCCGCACCAGGAGCGGATCGTGTCGGCGTGATCGGCGCCGGGATTGATCGTCGCCACGAGGAAGATCGCGCTGCGCGTGATCGTGCTGTGAACGTTCTGGGAGAGCGGGGGAGGTGTCTGCATCGTGGGCTGCCGGTCAGTCATGTCGGGACGGAAGTGCCGTGCCGCGCGAAGGCGAACGGTTGAACTGTGTCATGCGACTGTTCTCTTTGTGTCATGCGGATGAAGGACATTGCGCGGACATCGCGCAACGGGCCGCAGCGGTGGCGGCCGGCCGCACGGTGCGTACCTGCCCGCACCGCGTAACGTCGTCGAGCAAGCAATCTAGCAGCTTCGGCCAGTCTTTGGAACACGTATCGCCAAACTGTCATGCGAATGCGTCAAACAGGGCCGGATTTTGGGCGGCGCCCGCGCAGCTGTACTCCTGGCGCCTGCAGCGCTGTGCTCTTGAGCGTGCGTGCCGCGTGCAGTAGATTAGGTCCCGCTGCGCCCGCCGACGAGGAGCGTCATCATGAACCTGCTGGAAGCGATGCGTGTGTATGTCGCGGTGGTCGAGCACGGCGGCCTGGCCGGTGCGGCGTCCGAGCTGCAACTCGACGAAACGCAGGTGAGCGAACGGATCGACGGCCTCGAACGGTATCTCGGCTGCCGCCTGCTGCTGTGCCGCGACCACGACGACGTTGCCTGCACCGATGCGGGCGACGCGTTCCATGTGTGCTGCCGCCGGACGCTGTCCGCGGTCGAGCAGGCGACCGGCGCGGCCGGCCTGCATGGGCCGGATCTGCCCGACGCGCACGCCACCGTGCATGCCGCCGCGCGCGACGCGACGTTCCCGCCGCCCGGCGCCGTTCAAGCATCATCACCGCGACTGTCACCTTGAATACGACCACGCTTTCCTGCTCGCCGGCCGAGCGCATTCGCCGCCGCTTCGGCCATTTCCTGCACGCCGCCGAACTGGCCGGGCTGATCGTGATCGGGCTCGCGACCGAGTTCGCGATGGCGCAGGAAGCGTGGAAGGTCGTGCTCGCGGGTGAAGTGTCGCTGACCGACCTGCTGCTGATGTTCCTGTACCTCGAAGTGCTCGCGATGGACGTGCGCTACCTGCGGCTCGGCCGGTTGCCCGTGCGGTTTCCGCTGTTCATTGCGATGACGTCGCTCGCACGCGACCTGATACTGCGCGGTGCAACCGACAGCCCCGAGCGGATGTTGATGACGACCTTCGGGATCGTGCTGCTCGCGGTGGGCGTGCTGATCCTGAGTTTCGGCCAGCATCGCTTCCCGGCCGACGTCGCCGATGTCGAGGACGATGCGCATGCGCGCAGGTAAGGAAGAACGAGCGGCAAGCCGCATGCATGGTCGATGTCTCTGCAAGGAGGGTGCCGGATGAACACGCATTCCGTCGAAACGAAACAGGCGATCGAACTGCAGCACGCGGCGTCGGACGCCTACCGGCTGGCGCGCGACACGCGCGATGCCGATCCGGCGCTCGCACGCGCGCCGTCCGTCGCCAGGCTGCAGCGGGAGGCTGCGCACGCGTACGCCGATGCGGCGCGTGCACGCGTGGCGGCCACCGGCATCTGAATCGAACCCCGGCATGCCGCATGCGGTGCGGCGGCCGCCACTGACCATCCAACCGAGCGAGGTGCGCATGACCAAGCAACTGATCGTCGCCGTGTTCGACAGCGTCGACACGGCCCGCCAGGCCGCGAACGATTTCGAGGCGCTGTCGGAGAAGAACGAAGGATTCCACGTCGAGAACGGGGTCGTCGTCGAGAAGGACGCGACCGGCAAGCTGGCGGTACTCCACGCCGAATCGCGGCCGCTCAAGGGCGGTGTGATCGGCGCGATCGCGGGCGGTTTGCTCGGCCTGCTCGCCGGGCCGCTCGGCGTGGTCACCGGCATGGCGGCCGGCGCGGGGGCCGGCATTCTCGCGGAAGCGGCCGGCAATGCGCTGCTCGACGGCACATTCGTCGAGACGATTGCGGCACGGCTCGTGCCCGGCAGCGTCGCGGTCATCCTGGAAGCGAAGGAGGACACGCCGTTCTCGGTCGACAACGTCGTGACGGGATTCGGCGGCAAGGTGTTCCGCCAGACGCTCGATTGAGCGTGTCGTTGTCGAACCGCAACAGGAGAACCGCATGCGCATCGAACAATCGTACCGGCGCTTCGACATCGCGGCGACGCTGTCGCCGCTGCCCGGCAACGGCAACCGCGCAATCGCGGTCGTCGACGTGACGACCGACGATCCGGCCCGCATCGCCGATCTCGGCACCGGGCAATTCCTGCAGATCCGCAAGTGGGTCGAGTCGAACGACATCGCATTGCTGACGGTGGTGTTCGACGAATGCAAGGTCGCGATCGATCACTACGCGGACAACGTCGACGACGCTTGAGTGCACGCGGGGCCCGCGCATGACCGGGCTTCGCTTGGCCGCCGCCCGACGGCCATCGGCCAACCGCGCCGACGCGCGCCGGCACCGCGCCCGGTGAATGGTTGCCGCGCGATCGCGCGGGGCCGCGCCGTGGCGTTCGAATCTGTTCACCACGCCGGCCCGATTTCACGTTTCCTCGCCAAACTGTCACTTACATTCGTCGAAATGACGCAGTAGGATGCCGAACCTTGTCTAGATGAGATTCGCATTGCTATCCGCCTTCAATTTCGATAACGGACGAGGTTCGCACCGGGACACCCGCGCCCGGCCACGGCTATCCGGCTTCGTGCAACGGCGCGGCCATGCCGCCCGCGCAGCGCACGCCGGTTCACCGCTGGCGGGGCGAGGCGGATGAAGCTCTACGAGAAATTTGCAAACGACATAGAGAGACTCATCCGGCAGGGCGTATATCGACACGGCGATCGTGTGCCTTCGGTGCGGCAGGCGAGCCAGCAGCACCGGATCAGCATCACGACCGTGCTGCACGCGTATCTGCTGCTGGAAAGCCGCGGGCTGCTCGAAAGCCGGCCGCAGTCGGGCTATTTCGTGAACTTGCGGCGCGACGACAGCCATGCGCCGGTGCGCGAGCTGCGTCCGTCGAAGCCGATCGCGATCTCGTCGTCGGTCGACGTGAGCCGGCTCGTGTTGTCGACGCTGCGCTCGATCGGCACCGACGACGCAGTGCCGCTCGGCTCGCCGTATCCGGACCCGAGCCTGTTTCCGTTCGAGAAGCTGAACCGCTATGCGTATGCGGCCGGCCGCGACAAGTCGCTGTGGGGCGTGACGGACGGGCTGCCGCCCGGCCATCCGCGCTTGATTCGGCAGATCGCGCGCCGCTACCTGGAAAACGGGATGTCGGTGGACCCGAACGAGATCATCGTGACGGTCGGCGCGACGGAGGCGATCAACCTGTGTTTGCAGGCGGTCGCGAAGCCCGGCGACACGATCGCGGTGGAATCGCCGACGTTCTACGCGATGCTGCACGCGATCGAGCGGATGGGGATGAAGGCGATCGAGGTGGCGACGCATCCGGAATACGGGATCGACATCGCCGCGCTGGCCGCGATCGCGAAGTCTCAGCCGATCGCCGCGTGCATGGTGATGCCGAACTTCCAGAACCCGCTCGGCTTCCAGATGCCCGATGAGCGCAAGCGCGAGCTGGTCGAGTTCGCCGCGAAAGCCGATCTGCCGCTCATCGAGAATGGCGTGTACAACGAACTGTACTTCGGCAACATGCATCCGAGCACGCTGAAGTCGTTCGACCGACACGACATCGTGCTGCATTGCTCGTCGTTCTCGAAGAGCCTGACGGCTGCGTACCGGATCGGCTGGGCGCTGCCGGGCCGCTATCGCGAGCAGGTCGAGAAGCTGAAATTCCTGAACACGCTCGCGACGCCGTCGCTGCCGCAACTCGCAATCGCGGAGTTTCTCGAACGTGACGGCTACGAGCATCACCTGCGGCGGATTCGCAAGGCCTACGCGCAGCAGGCGAACCTGATGCGGACGATGGTGTCGCGGTTCTTCCCGGAGGGCACGCGCATCTCGAGCCCGGCGGGCGGGTACGTGCTGTGGATCGAGCTGCCTGCGCAGGTCGACGCGATGCGGCTGTACCAGCTCGCGCTGGAGCAGGGGATCACGATCGGGCCCGGCTACATGTTCTCGATCACGGACAGCTACCGGAATTTCATCCGGCTGAACTACAGCAGCCCGTGGTCGCCGGAGATCGAACAGGCGGTGATCACGGTCGGCAAGCTCGCCGCCTACTGCGTCGACTGAACGGCCCGCCGCGAGTCGCGCGTCGCGTCACGTCAGCCGGTATGACTGCGCGCCCGTTCCCGCGAGCGTGCCGCCGTCGACGATCAGGTATTCATTGCGAATCGGCTTGCCGTCGAACCAGCATTGCAGGATCTCCAGCGTGCCGGCCGCGTAGCGTGCCTGCGCGGACAGCGACGTGCCGGAGATGTGCGGAGTCATCCCGTTGAACGGCATCGTGCGCCACGGGTGGTCGGCCGGCGCCGGCTGAGGAAACCACACGTCGCCGCCGTAGCCCGCGAGATGCCCGGACGTGACCGCATTCACGACCGCGTCGCGGTCGACCAGCTTTGCGCGCGCGGTGTTGATCAGGTACGCGCCGCGCTTCATGCGCGCGATCATCGCCGCGTCGAACAGGTGCTCGGTCGACGGGTACAGCGGGATCTGCAGGTTGACGATATCGACGGCGCTCGCGAGCGACGCGGCATCGGCGTGATACGTGAGCCCGAGTTCGTGCTCGATCGATGCATCGAGCCGGTGGCGCTGCGTGTAGTGCAGTTGCAGGCCGAACGGCTTCAGCCGGCGCAGCACGGCGAGCCCGATGCGCCCCGCGCCGACCGTGCCGAAATGCATGCCTTCGACGTCGTAGCTGCGCGACACGCAATCGGCGATGTTCCAGCCGCCTTGCTGCGCGATCGCATGCGACGGCAAGTAGTTGCGCACCAGCGCGAGCGTCGTCATCACCACGTGCTCGGCCACGCTGATGCTGTTCGAGCCGGTGACTTCGGCGACGGTGATGTGCGCGCGCGCGGCGGCGTCGAGATCGACGTGATCGGAGCCGATGCCGGCCGTCAGTGCGAGCTTCAGCTTCGGCGCGCGGGCGATCCGTTCGGCCGTCAGGTACGCGGGCCAGAACGGCTGCGAGATCACCACGTCCGCTTCGGGCAGCCGGCGCTCGAATTCGGAGTCGGGGCCGTCCTTGTCGCTTGTGACGATCAGCGTGTGGCCGTGCGCTTCCATGTAGCCGCGCAAGCCGAGCGCGCCGGATACCGAGCCGACGAGTTCGCCGGGCTGGAAGCCGGGCGGGCCGGCCGGCGTCGGCGCGGTTTGGCCGTCCGCGTAGTGCGTGATGACCGGAATCGCATCGCGTACGTAACGCGGCGGATAGCCGTCCACGGGATCGGGGTAGAGCACGCACAGGACGGTGGCCATCGGGTAGCACTCCGGGTGATGGGGGGAAGGCGCGCGGCATGCGGATTGCGCAGGACGCGGCGACGGGTGCGGTACGCGGCGGGTGTGTTGCGCCGCAACGTTGGTGACGTTCTACGCCCGTCATGGATCGCACGCAAGCTACAGTGCGTGTTTGCGTGCGCTGCGGGGGCGTCTGTACCTGTTCTTTTCATGAGGGACGCCGATAATGGGATCGTTACCTCACTCTGCGGGAGCGACGTCATGTCCGGAAGCGATTCCTCGTCTTCACGTCCCGATCTCACGCAAGGCATCGCGCTCGACGATCTCCCCGACGGTGCAATGATCGAGGGCCATGTCGGCGATGCAGCGGTGCTGCTGGTACGCCGCGCCGACGAACTGTTTGCCGTGGGCGCACAGTGCCCGCACTACGGCGCGCCATTGGCCGACGGCCTGCTGGAAGGCGACACGATCCGTTGCCCGTGGCATCACGCGGCGTTCTGCCTGCGCACCGGCGAGCTGCTGCGCGCGCCGGCACTCGACGGGTTGACGTGCTGGCGCGTCGCACGATCGGCAAAGCGTCCTGTCGGGAAAGAGTGAGGGCAAACGAGTAGATCTCGCTGGACGCC
>NZ_JAAGPG010000043.1:0-31344 GCF_017104665.1 Burkholderia sp. Se-20378
CCGCGGCGCCTTCGGCATCGTCGCCGGCTTCATCCGGTTCCAGTCGAGCGTCAGGCGGCGTCGCACTCGACGAACGCCCGCCGATGCAGGATTGACCGGCGATGCGTCGCGCGTGCTGCCTTCCGCCCGACGCCGCTGTCCATGCTATTGACGCAGCGCATGATGCAAATGATGCGCTGCTTTTCTTATTCTCTTCATCCCGTCCGCAGCCATGCACGACAAAATCCTGATTCTCGACTTCGGTTCGCAAGTCACCCAACTGATTGCGCGACGCGTGCGCGAAGCGCACGTCTACTGCGAAATCCATCCGAACGATGTGTCCGACGACTTCGTCCGCGAGTTCGCGCCGAAGGCGGTGATCCTGTCGGGCAGCCACGCGAGCACCTACGAAGACCATCAGCTGCGCGCGCCGCAGGCCGTGTGGGATCTCGGCGTGCCGGTGCTCGGCATCTGCTACGGCATGCAGACGATGGCCGTGCAGCTCGGCGGCAAGGTCGAGTGGAGCGACCACCGCGAATTCGGTTACGCGGAAATGCGCGCGCATGGCCATACGCGCCTGCTCGACGGCATCGAGGACTTCAAGACGGACGAAGGCCACGGGATGCTGAAGGTCTGGATGAGCCACGGCGACAAGGTTGCCGAGCTGCCGCCGGGCTTCGCGCTGATGGCGTCGACGCCGAGCTGCCCGATCGCCGGCATGGCCGACGAGGCGCGTGGCTACTACGCGGTGCAGTTCCATCCGGAAGTCACGCACACGGTCAAGGGCCGCCAGATCATCGAGCGCTTCGTGCTGCAGATCGCCGGTGCGAAGCCCGACTGGATCATGAGCAACCACATCGAGGAAGCCGTCGCGAAGATCCGCGAGCAGGTCGGTGACGAGGAAGTGATTCTCGGCCTGTCGGGTGGTGTGGATTCGAGCGTCGCCGCTGCGCTGATCCATCGCGCGATCGGCGATCAGCTCACCTGCGTGTTCGTCGACCACGGCCTGCTGCGCCTGAACGAAGGCAAGATGGTGCTCGACATGTTCGAGGGCCGCCTGCACGCGAAGGTCGTGCACGTCGACGCGTCCGAACAGTTCCTCGGCCACCTGGCCGGCGTGACCGATCCGGAAGCGAAGCGCAAGATCATTGGCCGCGAGTTCGTCGAGGTGTTCCAGGCCGAGGCGCAGAAGCTGTCGAAGGCGAAGTGGCTCGCGCAGGGCACGATCTATCCGGACGTGGTCGAATCGGGCGGCACGAAGACGAAGAAGGCAACGACGATCAAGAGCCACCACAACGTCGGCGGCCTGCCGGAAACGCTCGGCCTCAAGCTGCTCGAGCCGCTGCGCGACCTGTTCAAGGACGAAGTGCGCGAGCTGGGTGTCGCGCTCGGCTTGCCGCCGGAGATGGTGTACCGCCATCCGTTCCCGGGCCCGGGCCTCGGCGTGCGGATTCTCGGCGAAGTGAAGCGCGAGTTCGCGGATCTGCTGCGCTGCGCGGACGCGATCTTCATCGAGGAACTGCGCAACACGACCGCGACCGCGCACGATGCGGCTGCCGGCCTGTGCGGCGAAGCCGATGTCGGCAAGAGCTGGTACGACCTGACGAGCCAGGCGTTTGCGGTGTTCCTGCCGGTCAAGTCGGTGGGCGTGATGGGCGATGGCCGCACGTACGACTACGTGACGTCGCTGCGCGCGGTGCAGACGACCGACTTCATGACCGCACACTGGGCGCACCTGCCGTACGCGCTGCTCGGCCGCGCGTCGAACCGGATCATCAACGAGGTGCGCGGAATCAACCGTGTGGTGTACGACATCTCGGGCAAGCCGCCGGCGACGATCGAGTGGGAATAACTGGACGTCCGGCACGTGCCGGTACAACCTGACAGCAGAACACATCAAAGCCCGCTTCACTGCGGGCTTTTTTGTTTTTGGCCGGATTGGAGCATTGCGCGGATTGCGTGTTTCATCGACTGGAACACACCGACAACATTCGTGCGCCATCAGGTGTCGCGGATGCCTTTATTTCCGCGCTCGTTCAACCAGCGGCTCCGCGCATCGACTGCACCATGCCGTGCTCGATCGGAACCCGCAATCAATTGCGGCGCAAAAGGCGCGGATCTGGAACAGCGTCCGCGTGCGTAACAACGCCGCTTGATGGCGCCGTCGGAAAACGACGTGCTGCCACTCCCCAATTTCGCCGCGAGTGTAATCGAGTGTAATTGATTGCTCCGCGCGCTCAGCCTAATTTCTTACCGGCAGGACGCTTCGTGGATGGCGGATCCAGGCCACCGCGGAGAGGGTGATGAATGTTATCGATGCGTGATGCGCGCAAGCCAGATTCGGTCTATACGACCCTGGTTTTCGGCTTTCTTTCAACTCACTGCAGGAGAAATTGTCATGTCGAACGAAAATGTCAGCGAAATTCAGAAGTTCGCGGAGCAGGCGGACGATTTGAAACGGGTAGACGTTGAGTCAATTCAGCTGGGCTATTGGGACAGTCAGGATAACCTTCCTTTCATGCTCAATAACGAGGGCGGGAATTCGTTTTACGTGAATGCCTCGAACACGGCGTTGCTGATCCAGATCGGAAACGCGCTCACAGCGCTTGGACAGAAGCAGAAGGTCGTGGCCTATCTGGGCGACCTCAAGCATGGCGGTGCCCTCAAGGTGCTCCTTATCGGCCTTGCATAGTACGAAAAATAAGTCGCGACTCGGTTGGTCAGCCTGGTGGCAGGGCACGACGGAATCAACCGGAAGACTGTCGCGACAAGCAAACGGCTTGGCAGGTTGCCAAGCCGTTTTGCATCAATGGATTGCGCGAGTCAGAACCATCGCGACCCGGATGCTCACGCGTGCGAGCCCACGAGCGAACGCAGGTACGTCGGCACTTTTGCCTTGGCCGTGGCCTGCACACGCGTCATGAGCGCGTGATCGATGCGATTCAGCCCGTAAGTCCGCGATATGTCGTGCTGCAGCCGGCACCACAGGTGACCGGCCATCTCGGCATCGACCATCGCCCGGTGCGCACGGCCCGATTTGGGCAACCGCAGCATATCCACCAGGCTCGACAGGCGGTGACTCCGGGCATCCGGGTAGATGCGTCGCGCCACGAGCATCGTGCACGCAAAGGCATGCTCGGCCGACATGCCGAGAATCCCGAGCTCTGACTGCCAGAACCGCTTGTCGAAACCGGCGTTGTGGGCGACGACGGCATGCTTGCCGACGAACGCTGCCGCTTCCTGCATGACTTTCGACGCAGGGGGCGCCGATGCAATCATCTCGTTCGTGATGCCGGTCAGCGCGACGACATCCGACGGTATCCGTCTGCCTGCATTCATCAGACTCTGGAAACGGTCGACGACTTGTCCGTCCCGGAGCAGGATGACGGCGATTTCGGTCGCTCGGTCGCCCATATTCGGCGACAGTCCGGTTGTTTCGAAGTCCAGTACCGCAACGGTTTGCATGGTTGAATCCTGTTGCTTCACGCGGTGTCGTTAGAGTGGCCGAGAGGTTAGCATCTCCAGGCCCGCGACAGGCTCGTTCAGCCCGAGAAACGACCATCCGTGCGGCGAACGCTGGCCCGAGCGACGATCGGGGCTGCTCGTGAATTCGTCTCGGTCCGCCGTTGGCTCGGCAGCACGCACGACGATGCAACAGGGGGCTGGTTGCCGACTATCGGCAGCGCATTGATCCGCGCGTCATGCCGTTATCCCGTTTTTACCTTCAACCATCCGGATCGCGCCGGTGGCTTGTCCCGCACCCTGCCTGATGCTGAACTCGATCAGATCCTCGTAAATCTCCCGTTGTCCGGCAGGCAGCACGGGCAGCAGCGTCTCGCGCCGCTTGTCCGCATCGAACAGCGATTCCACCAGCCATCCTGTCAGATAGACCGACGCAAGGCACCCGCCTGCGGTCGCGACGTTGCCGTGGCATACCAGCGGCTGTTCCGGCACGTCCAGCTCAAGTGCCTGCAAACCCTTCCGCGCGTCGGGATGCGTCGTGGCGCGGCGCTGCGGCAGCAGCCCGAGCCGCTCGAGAATGAAGGCCCCGCCGCAGATCGACCCGACAAGCTGGCGTTCGGGATCGAGATCGAACGACGGCAGGAAATCAGGATGGGCGAGTGCGGCCGGGACGCCTTCCTTGCCGCTCGAAAAAAGGACTGCGTCGGCGTGATTGGCGTCGGCGAGCGGGCCGTGCGTCGGGATGGCCAGGCCATGTGCGGAATGCAGCACCGGCTGTGCGCCCAGAATCCGGACGCGCCAGTCCCGGTTGTTGCGGCCGAGAATGTCCCACATCAGGAACAGGTCGATGTCGGTGAAGCGGTCGAATGCGACGAGCGCGATGTCTTTCAAGGTGGACTCCATGCGTAGTGGCGCGCAGCCGGAAGCGGCGGCGGCCGTGATAGAGTTCGCAGCCTATCTGTCCATGCCGCACCATACACAGCCTGTATGGCGATGACGATGAGCACACTGACGCGAAACGACTGGATTGCAGCGGGCTTCGACGCCCTCGACGGGGAAGGGTATGCGGGCATTTCGGCCGAAAGCCTTGCGCGCCG
This sequence comes from Burkholderia sp. Se-20378, assembly GCF_017104665.1. NCBI lineage: Bacteria > Pseudomonadati > Pseudomonadota > Betaproteobacteria > Burkholderiales > Burkholderiaceae > Burkholderia > Burkholderia sp. Se-20378. Next base: position 4,539 of record NZ_JAAGPG010000043.1, read on the forward strand.
GCTGAACGTGACCCGCGGATCGTTCTATCACCACTTCCGCAATCGCGAGGACTTCGTCAGGACGTTGCTGACCGCGTGGGAGGACGACTACACCGCGCGCATGCTTGCGTATGCGGCGGACGGCCGCGGTGCCGGCGACACGCTGGCGCGCTATCTGCGCATTGCCGCCGAAAAGCGGCCCGGGCGTGAAATCGCGATTCGCGCATGGGCGTTGCACGATCCGCTGGTCGCGGAATTCCAGCAACGCGTCGACGCGGCGCGGCTCGCGTTTGCGGTCGAGACGTCACGCCGGCTGGTGCGTACGGCAGGCGAGGCCGAGATCGTCGGGCAGGCCGTGCACTTGTGCCTGATCGGTGGACAACAGGCCGGGCTGCGGCGCGATGCCGACCGGTTCAACGGGTTCATGCAGCGCGCGGTTGCAATGGTCGAACGCGTGCTGCCGATGCGTCGCGCATGACGCGTCACGTGGCCGTGTGCCGGTGCTCGTGCTGCATGCGTGGAGAGGATTCGGTATCAGGTAGCTGCGTTCGAGTGCCCGATGCGCATGACGTGAAGGGCGGCGCGATTTCCCGCGCTGGTCACGGTTATGCGTGCTGCGGCGAGGATGACGGTTTCGCGCGATAGCGCAGGTGAATCAGCGGATAGGCGCGTCCCTGTCCATCGAGCGCCGATCGCCCGGTGCGCTCGAAGCCGAGCCGTTCATAGAACCCCGCTGCCGATTCGTTCTGCTCGTTGACGTCGGTCGACAGGTCGGGATGACGCTTGAGCGCATCTTCGACGAGCAGGCGCCCGACACCCGCGCCGTGGTGAGCGGGATCGACGAACAGCGCCTCCATGTGACTCCCGTCGAGCAGCATGAAGCCGATCGCGCGGTCGGTATCGTCGACGGCGAGATCGAGCGGCGCACCGGGCAGGAACGCGACGACTTCGGATTCGATCGCGCGACGGTCGTCGTCGCTCAGGAAGTGGTGCGTGGCGTCGACCGCGTTGCGCCAGATATCCAGCACGCGTGCGCCGTCGGCCTGGGTGGACTTGCGAATTCTGATCATGGTTTGGCCCATCTTCGATTTGTAATGGGAAGTTCGGCGGGTAGCCGACACCGTCATGGCCCGATCGGGCCGCTCGCAAGGGCTGCGAGAAAGACGGCGGTGTTTCAGGTATTCAGGCGTTGGCCGGACGCTGTGCGTCGCCAAGATCCGCCGCGCGCTCGATCGCGCGTCGTGCGACGTCACGAACCCCCGCGCTCATCGGCAAATCATCGCGATCGAGCTCGGCGAGATCGAACCAGCCCGCGTCGAGCGCATCGTCGCCGGCGGCAGGCGTGCCGTGCAGCCATCGGCACAGCACCGCGACCATGACGAAATGCTGACGCACGTCGCCGTCAGCATCGTAATCGAACGCATCCAGCGCGGTAAAGGCGTCGAGCGCTTCGACGTCGACGGTGGTTTCTTCGGCGATCTCGCGCACGACCGCGTTCGCAATCGATTCCCCCGCTTCGATTTTGCCGCCAGGAAAGCCCCAGCAGCCCGCATCGGGCGGATTGGCGCGGCGTACCAGTAGCACGTCGCGCTCCCGCAGGACGATGCCGATCACGGCGGGAACCGGGCGGACGGAAGCGATGGCGTCGGTCGATGGGCGGGGCGAATCGGACATGATGGATCTGCGTGCGGGTGCGTTCGAGTGGGTGGGGCGGCCGGCGACGATTCACCGCGCGTCGTCGGTGCGCTGCTCGATCGCATGGATCACGGCGACCATGTCGTCCGCGCCATGTCCGGCCCGCTCGGTCTCGCCGTACAGCGCGTGGCAGATGTCGAGCAGTGGCGATGCGATGCCGATGCCGCGCGCGGATTCGGCGACGAGGCGTGCATTCTTCAGCACGTCGGTGATCGCGGCCTGCACCGAGAAATCCGCGGTGACGAGCTTGCCTAGCTTCACGCGCGACACGTCGCTCGCCATCGGGCCCGCATTCAGCACGTCGGCGAAGCGGGCGAGATCGATGCCGTGGCGTTGCGCGAAGTGCGTGGCTTCGGTCAGGCCGGTGACCATCGTGATCAGGAACAGGTTCACGGCGAGCTTCATCGTCAGCGCCGACGGGATGTCGCCGCACACGAAGCTGTCGCGGCACAGCGGCGTCACGAGCGCGCGGACGGCGTCGACGTCGTCCGGTGCGCCGGCGAGCATCACGACGAGTTGCCCGGCTTCGGCCGGCTTGCGCGACCCCGACACGGGCGCTTCGACATAACGGCCCGACGCGGCAGCGATGTCGTCGGCCAGCGCGCGCGAATACTCGGGTGCGTTCGTGCCCATGTTCACGATGGTGTGTCCGCCGACACGGGCGGCGAAACCGGGCGTGCTGCGCGCGAGGACGGCGTCGATCGCCGCGTCGTTCGCGAGCATCAGGATCACGGTGCCGCAGGTCGCGAACACGTCGTCTGCGTGCTCGGCCACGCGTGCACCGGCGTCGCGCAGCGCATCGTCACTGCCGTGCGATCGGCTCCACACGACGAGCGGCGTGCCGGCCCGCGCAAGATTGAGCGCCATCGGCGTGCCCATCACGCCGAGGCCGATGAATCCGACTGCGGTTTGCATGTTCTGGCTCCCACGGTGGGTGGAGACGATCGTGGGCGTCAGTATCGCAGCGTTTCCGCATGCCCGCTATTTCGTCCGCGCTCCCGTGCGAGCCACGTCACGGCCGCGCCGTCATGTCCGCCAGATACGGCCACGGATAGATGCCACGGGCGTGACCGTCGCCGAACACCGCGCGGATGCCGTAGCCGGCTGCTTCAAGGCGATCCAGCGTCAGGTCGGGCCGCGTATCGACACGACCGCCGTCGAGCCGGATCTTTCGGCATTCCGCACACGGGCAATCAACGCGCAGCTGTGCATAGCCGATGCGTTGCGTGTGACCCTCCGGCCAGCGGAGTGTCAACATGCGCGCCGAATGATCGAGCACGATTTCGGTCGGAGAGATCATTGCGGCGTCTCGTCGATTTGCCGGATCGCGATCCGCACGGCCTTGCGGACTTCCGGATCGTGATCCTCCAGAGCGCGGGTCAGCGCGGGCAACGTCGTGCGGTCGCGCAATTCACCGAGCGCAAGCGCGGCTTCCTTGCGCAGGTTGCTGATCGCATGCGACAGCAGCGCGACGACGGCCGGCGCCGCGGCCACATCGCGCAGTTGCCCGAGCGCACGCGCGGCACGCAAGCGCACTTGCCAGTAGTCGTCGTCGAGCGCCGCGACGAGGGGTTCGCGCGCGGTCGCAACGCGCAGCTTGCCGAGCGTCGTGGCCGCTTCCTCGCGCACCTGCCATTCGTGGTCGCGTAGTGCGACGAACAGTGCGTGGATGGTGGATGCATCGTCGGGCGCCGCGAAACCGATCGCGCCGACCGCAACACGTCGAACATCCGCAGCGGCATCGGATGTCGCGATGCGTGCGAGCGGCGGCAGCGCACGCGGATCCTTGAGCCAGCCGAGCACCGTCACGGCTTCGGCGCGCACCGCCGCGTGTTCGGCGTCGAGCGCGTGCAGCGCGGGCGCGAATGCGTCGGGGTCGCGCAATTCGCGCAATCCGCGTAGCACGGCACGACGCACGATCGGTTCGGGCCGGGCGGCCCATTGACACAGCACCGCGCCCGAGGCCACGTCCTTCAGCTCGGACAGGCTTTGCGCCGCGGCGGCGCGCACGTCGTCGTCCGGATCGAGCAAGGCACCGCACAGTGCGTCGACGACGTCGGGCTGCTCCCACGCACCGAGCACGCGGGCGGCTTCGCCGCGCACGTCGGCCGACGGATCGTCGCGCAGTGCGGCGATGAAAGCGGGCACGAATCCGGGGTCCTCGAGATCGGCGAGTTCGAACAGTGCGACGCGGCGCACGGCGGCATCGGGCGCGGCGAGGCGGGCGACGAGTGCGGCTTCGTCGGAGGCGTGTGCACGGGGCAACGCGGCAGCGAAGGAGGAGTCGGTCATGGGCGGCTGGAGAGGGCGTTGAGGGACGTGGCTAGCGCAGCAGGTAAGGGATGTCGACCTTGACCGCGCCGGTCGGGCAGTCGCGCTCGCACGGCATGCAGTACCAGCATTCGTCGAACTGCATATAGGCCTTGCCTTTGGTCACGTCGATTGCGAGCAGGTCGAGCGGGCACACGTCGACGCAGACGGTGCAACCCTTGTCGGCGATGCACAGGGATTCGTCAATCGTCACGGGTGCGCTGCTGCGCTGGAAAATGTCGTGCGGGGTATGGGGCATGGCAGGATCCTCAAAGGGCGGCCGCGAGCACGGCCGGTTCGCGGATGCGCAGATTCGTGTAGGCGGCGCGATCGTCGTCGGCAAGCGGCACGACGTATGGTTCCACCGGCCGTTTCTCGCTGCGCATCGCGCCGTCGGCGTCCTTGCGCAGCCAGGTGTGGCAGAACCATTCGGCGTCGTTGCGATGCGGAAAGTCGACGCGATGGTGGTACAGCCCCCAGCGGCTCTCGGTGCGGAACAGCGACGCGCGCGCGGCCATTTCCGCGCAGTCGCGAATCGCGCGCACTTCGGCGGCGCGCATCAGTTCGTGTGGATGGTTTGCCTTGATCGATTCGATATCCTCAGTAATGGCGTCGAAGCGTTGCAGCCCGATTTCCATCTTGCGCGTCACCTTCGGCGGTTGCAGATAGTCGTTCACCATGCGACGCAGCTTGTATTCGACCTGCGCCGGCGCCAGGCCGCGCTCGCGTAGCAACGGGGCGAGCACGCGGGTGCGTTCGGTGGCAACCTGTTCGTCGTCCACCGGCGCATGCTCGCGGCCGGCCACGTAGTCGGCCGCATTCTGCCCGGCAAACCAGCCGTACGTGAATGCGCCGAGCATGTAGTTGTGCGGGACGGCCGCCATGTCGCCGGCCGCGTAGAGCCCGGGCACCGTTGTCTCCGCGCGCGCGTTCACGTACACGCCCGATGCGCTGTGGCCGCTGCAGAAGCCGATCTCGGAGATGTGCATTTCGACCATCTGGCTGCGGTAGTCGGTGCCGCGCCCCGCATGGAAGCGGCCGCGACTCGGCCGCTCGTTCGTATGCAGGATCTGCTCGATCGTCTGGATGGTTTCTTCCGCGAGATGGTCGAGCTTCAGGAACACGGGGCCGTTGCCGCTTTGCAGTTCCTGGTAGAACTCCCACATCATCTGGCCGCTCCAGTAGTCGCATTCGATGAAGCGTTCGCCCTTGCCGTTCGCGGTGAAACCGCCGAGCGGGCCGGTGACGTACGCGCACGCGGGGCCGTTGTAGTCCTTGATCAGCGGATTGATCTGGAAGCATTCGAGATTCGCGAGCGCGGCACCGGCGTGATACGCCATCGCATAGCCGTCGCCCGCGTTGGTCGGGTTCTCGTACGTGCCCATCAGGTAGCCCGAGGCCGGCAGGCCGAGGCGGCCGGCCGCGCCACAGCAGAGAATCACGGCCTTCGCGCGGATCACGTGGAATTCGGCGGTGCGGCAGTCGAAGCCGAGTACGCCGCTCGCGCGGCCCTGCGCGTCGGTCAGCACGCGCGTCGCGACGATCCGGTTCGTGATCGCGATGCGCGCGCGCTTCAGCTGCCGGTACAGCACCTTCTTGATGTCGTGTCCTTCCGGCATCGGCAGCACGTACGAGCCCATGTGATGGACCTTCTTCACCGCGTAGTCGCCGGTGCCGTCCTTCTCGAACTTCACGCCCCAGCGGTCGAGCTGCTCGATCGTCGCGAAGCTGTGCGTCGCGTACGCGTACACGGCTTCCTGGTCGACGATCCCGTCGTTGGCGATCGTGATCTCGCGCGTGTATTGCTCGGGCGTCGCATGCCCCGGGATCACCGCATTGTTCAGGCCGTCCATCCCCATCGAGATCGCACCGCTGCGCTTCACGTTGGCTTTTTCGAGCAGCAGCACGCGCAGGGACGGGTCGCGCTCCTTCGCCTTGATCGCCGCCATCGGGCCGGCGGTGCCGCCGCCGACCACGACGATGTCGTATTCGAGCACATGGGTAGTCATCGCTGTTTCCTTGCAGGTTTGCGCGGTTTCTGTCGGTCGATCCGCAGCCGGTACTGGAAGGCGTCGCCGCGGAAGTAGAGGTATTCGTAGTCGATCGGTGCGCCCGACGCGTCGTGCGTGAGGCGCTCGATGCGCAGCACGGGGCTGCTTTCCTCGACGTGCAGCGCATCGACGATCTCGTCGTCGGCGAGGATCGCGTCGATCGACACGTCGGCATGGCCGAGCGCGATGCCGCAGTCGTTTTCCAGGACCAGGAAAATGTCGCGGGTCGCGAGATCGGCGCCCGCGAGACGCTTGCCGAGGGCTTCGGGCACCCAGGTCTGTTCGAGCGACACGGGCTCGCGATTCAGCAGCCGCACGCGATGAATCTCGACGAGCGGCGCACTTTCGGGCACGTTCAGCTTCGTCGCGAGATGGCGATCGGCCTTGACGGTGCGGAAGCTGCGCACCTGGTTGACGATCTCGTAGCCCATCGACGACATCGCCTCGGCGAAGCCCTGCAGCGACGTCACGTTCTGGAATGCCTTCGGCTTCGATACGAAGGTGCCCTTGCCGTGCAGCTTGAACAGCAGTCCTTCCTTTTGCAGGTCGCCGAGCGCCTGGCGCACCGTGATGCGACTGACGTCGAACATCGCGCAGAGTTCGTGCTCGGACGGCATCCGGCTGTGCGGCGCATAGGTGCCGTCGAGAATGCGCGCGCGCAGCGTGTCCTTGATCTGCACGTAGAGCGGGGCCGCCGACAGCGGCACGACGTTGGGGGAGGTCATCGGTCAACTTGTTATGACAAGATCGCTCGAGTGTAGTCAGCGCGATCGCGCACCCCAACCAACGATTTCTGATTTCGACTTTCCGATTCCGGAAAAGCGCGGCGACAAGGGACAGACCTAACGGACGATCCGGCATGGGGTGTCGGCCCGATCCGCCCGTTGCGGGCGGATCGGCGGACAATAAAAAAGACGGCGGCGCGTGTGCCGCGCATGTCGATTTCCCGATGCGTCGCCCGTCGTATCCATGTCGACCGGGTATTGCGCCACGCTGGTGGCGCCCGGTTTCCGAAGATGGCCGTCACGACAAGGAGGCACCCCATGCCGGATTCCCGATACCGTTGGGTCATCGTCGCCGCGGGCGGCCTGATGGGCTGCATCGCGATCGGCGCGATGTTTTCGCTGCCGGTGTTCCTGCGCGTGATCGCGCGCGACACGGGCTGGTCGATGACCGGCATTTCCAGCGCGATGACGCTCGGCTTCATCGCGATGGCCTTCGCGAGCATGGCGTGGGGCAGCCTGTCGGACCGCATCGGCACGCGCCCGGTCGTCATCACGGGCGCCGTCCTGCTGTCGGCAAGCCTGGCGCTGGCGAGCCGCGCGCCGTCGCTGCTCGCGTTCCAGCTCACTTTCGGTCTCGCTGTCGGCGGCGCGACGGCTGCGATATTCGCGCCGATGATGGCGTGCGTGACGGGCTGGTTCGACACGCACCGCAGCCTCGCGGTGTCGCTCGTGTCGGCCGGCATGGGGATGGCGCCGATGACGATGGCTCCGCTGGCCGCATGGCTCGTGTCGGTGCGCGACTGGCGCACGTCGATGCTGCTGATTGCGGCGCTGGCGGCCGTCGTGATGATTCCGGTGTCGCTGCTGGTGCGCCGGGCACCCGTGCTGGACGGCGCGCATGCGGCTCCAGCGGTGTCGGCGCCCGCCGGCGAGCCTGCGGCGATGTCGGTCGCGGATGCGCTGCGCTCGCCGCAGTTCATCGTGCTGTTGCTGACCAACTTCTTCTGCTGCGCGACGCATTCGGGCCCGATCTTCCATACGGTCAGCTACGCGGTGACGTGCGGGATCCCGCTGATCGTCGCGGTGTCGATCTACAGCGTCGAAGGGCTCGCCGGCATGGGCGGCCGGATCGCGTTCGGGATCCTGGGCGACCGCATCGGCGCGAAGCGCATGCTGGTAGCCGGGCTGCTTGCCCAGGCGCTTGGCGCGCTCGGGTACGATTTCGTGCGCACGCTCGACGGGTTCTACGCGGTCGCGACCTTGTTCGGCTTCATTTATGCGGGCGTGATGCCGCTGTATTCGGTGCTGGCGCGCGAGAACTTCCCGCTGCGGATGATGGGCACCGTGATCGGCGGCTGCGCGATGGCCGGCAGCCTCGGGATGGCCGCGGGCCCCGTGGCCGGCGGCCTGATCGTCGATACGTTCGGCAGCTACGGCTGGCTGTACGTCGGTTCGTTCGCGATCGGCGTGGGCGCATTCCTGATGGCGACGATGTTCCGCCCGTTCGCGAAAGCGCGACCGGAAACGGTGGCCGCGTGACCCGGCGACGGAGGCGGGGGCGGCTTCCGTTTCACCGGATCGGCGCGGCGTGGCCCGCGCTGCCGAAGAAAAAATCAGGGCCCGACACCGTGCACGTTGACGGGTGTCCGAACGGCCCGCAGCCCGCTGCGGCGCAGCAGAGCGGCAAATGAGACCGATCGGTATGCATGCGTCGCGATTCGGCCCCTAAAAAACGCAATATCGAGCATATATTCGAAGGGCCTGTCATACCCGCGTCACCCTGCTAGAATTCGGCCTGCCGCATTGTTCCGATTGACTGATGAGATTGCTTGACGCCCTGGTCGAACAACGTATTGCCGCCGCCGCCGCGCGGGGCGAGTTCGACGATTTGCCGGGTACCGGCGCGCCGCAGGCGCTGGATGACGACCTGCTCGTGCCCGAGGAGGTGCGGGTGGCCAACCGTATCCTGAAGAATGCGGGCTTCGTGCCGCCGGCCGTCGAGCAATTGCGCGCACTGCGCAATCTGCATGACGAAGTGCAGGCGGTCAGCGACCGTGCCGCGCGGTGCCGGCTGCAGGCAAAGATCCTCGCACTCGACATGGCGCTCGAATCGCTGCGCGGTGGCCCGATGGTGATGCCGCGCGACTACTGCCGGCGCATCGCGGAACGCCTGTGCGAGCGCGGGCTCGACGAAGCGTCCGCCGAAGCGGGGCCGATGTGACGTCCGACGCGCTGCACGACGCAGCCCGGTCGGCAGCCGCCCCGGCGACCGAACCCGCCGCTGAATCCCCCGTTCCCGAAGCCGCGCCCGTATCGGCGCGCGACCTGCATTTCATGCGTCTTGCGCAGGCTGCGGCCGAAGAGGCGCGCGCGGCCGGCGAAGTGCCGGTTGGCGCGGTGCTCGTGCGTGGCGACGAAGTGATTGCACGCGGCTTCAACCATCCGATCGGCGGGCACGACCCGTCGGCCCATGCGGAAATGGCCGCGCTGCGCATGGCCGCGCAGCATCTGCAGAATTACCGGATGCCCGGCTGCGAGCTGTACGTGACGCTCGAGCCGTGCCTGATGTGCGCGGGCGCGATCATGCATGCGCGCATCGCGCGGGTGGTCTACGGCGCCGCCGATCCGAAGACGGGCGCGTGCGGCAGCGTGATCGACGCGTTTGCGAACCCGCAGCTGAACCACCATACCGAAGTGACCGGCGGCGTGCTCGCCGACGAGTGCGGCGCCGCGCTGAAGTCGTTCTTCGCCGAGCGCCGTCGCGCGCTGCGCGAAGCACGGCTCACCCGCGACGCCGAATCCGGCGCGTCATAGGCGCGCCCGCCGCGCCCGTCGCACGGTGCGAGCCGGGCCGCGCACGGTTCCGTGAACCGGAGACGGTTCGGACCCTCTAAGCAGGTTTGACGACCCGACACCTCTCATCGCCATGTCCTTCCAGCCCGCCGCGTCCTACACCATCCGCCTGCTTGCGCCTTCCGGCTATCCGCACGACCCGGACGCGATCAATCGCGCGCTCGAGCGCCTCAGCACCGCGCAGCACCGCATCGAGAACATCGAAGCGACACAGCGGCGCTTTCAGCGGTTCGGCGGCACCGACGGCGAGCGGGCAGGCGACCTGAACCGCCTTGCCGATCCCGAGCGGCCGCTGCCGGACATCGCGCTCGCGGTGCGCGGCGGCTACGGCGCCGCACGCATCCTGCACGGGCTCGACTATCGGGGGCTCGAGCGCAGGCTGCGCGACCAGCCGGTCGCGCTGGTCGGTCACAGCGACTTCACGGCGCTCCAGCTCGCGTTGTACGCGAAGGCGCGCATCAAGACGTTCGGCGGCCCGATGCTGTCCGCCGACTTCGGCGCGGAAACGCCGAGCGATTTCACGATGCAGCACTTCTGGCAGACGCTGACGCAGCCGAGTACGACGATCATCGCCGACGCGCCGCAGGTGCAAAGCGTGAACGTGACGGGCACGCTGTGGGGCGGCAACCTCGCGATCCTCACGTCGCTGGTCGGCACACCGTACATGCCGGACATCGAAGGCGGCATCCTGTTCATCGAGGACGTCAACGAGCAGCCGTTCCGGATCGAACGGATGATCTATCAACTGCACCTGTCGGGGCTGCTCGCGCGCCAGCAGGCGCTCGTGCTCGGTCAGTTCACCGGCGCGCGGCCGTTCGAGTACGACAACGGCTACGACATGCAGGCGATGATCGACCAGGTGCGTGAGGTGGTCGGCATCCCGGTCGTGACGGGGCTCCAGTTCGGCCACGTGCCCGATCTGCTGACGCTGCCGTTCGGCGCGCAGGCGCAACTGGTCGCGAATGCGCACGGTTTCCGCCTCACTTTGTCGGACTATCCGCACCTCGGTTGAGGTGGGCGCAGTCGATCGAAAGGCGGGTTTCCCGCCTTTTTCTTTATGTAAGCGTGCAACTAACGGTCTGCATTTTTCGTCGACGCCAGCAGGGTCCACGCCCGATCTTGCACCAGTTTTGTCAACAAAATGGCCGGGAGGGTATACGACGAGAATGGCCTCTGTCGTACGTCCAAGCCTTGTCATGCATGGATTCGACGCATCGTGCACCGAACGGGGTCGCACCGATGCACGCCGATTGTGCGCAATGTCGGAAAAGAATTGTTGACAATCTTTATGTCCGCCCTAGGATGAGGATCATCACACGATGCCGATCATGAACGAGCCTGAATCCCACCCGTCCGGTGCAGCCAGTCCCGAAGCGATCGCCGAGCGGATCCGCACGGCGATCCTCGAGCATCGGCTCGCGCCGGGCGCGAAGCTGACGGAGGCGCAGCTCTGCGACGTGTTCAACGTGAAGCGCGGGGCGATCCGCCAGGCGCTCGCGCAGCTCGCGACCGACAAGCTGGTCGATCTCGAGCCGAACCGCGGCGCGTTCGTCGCGAGTCCGACGCTGCAGGACGTGCACGAGGTGTTCGAGATGCGCCGGATCATCGAGCTCGCCGTGGTCGAGCGGCTTGCGACCGGGCCCGGCGCGAAGCGGCTGAAGGGCGTCGCTTCGCTGATCGAGAAGGAACGCAAGGCGTTCCAGCGGCAGGACTTCGCGGCCTGGATCCGCCTGTCGGGCGAATTCCATACGACGCTCGCCACGCTGATGGGCAATGCGACGCTCAGCGAGTGCCTCGAAGGGCTCGTCGCACGCTCGACGCTGATGTCGGCGCTGTACGAGTCGCACGGGCGCAGCCCGTGTTCGTGCGACGACCACGACGAGATCCTCTCCGCGCTGGAGGCGGGCGATCCGGAGCGGGCGGTGACGCTGATGGCGCACCATCTGCAGCATGTCGAACTGAAGATGCTGGACCGGCCCGCACAAGGGCAGGTCGATTTGCGCGAAGTGTTCGGCGGCGCCTGAGCGGCGACGCGAACCCGGCCGCGCGCCACAAGAACGAGCGAAATGCAGGCCCGCGGCGTTTGCCGTGGGCCGCTGGTCCGACTCCGGGCGTCGATCCGGAGCGATATCGATGACGGTGGAGCGGCCGCCCGGCCGCGTCAAGGAGAAGTCATGGCTCAGTTCAGTGTGGCGCACGACAGCGCCTATCCGGCGGAAGAAGGCGGCGAGGGCGGCGACCCGACACTGCCGAATGGTTACAGTGAACATCTGTACAACGAAGATTTGGCACCCCTGAAAAATCAGACATGGGGTTCATACAATATCTTCGCATTCTGGATGTCGGACGTGCACAGCGTCGGCGGCTACGTGTTCGCGGGCAGCCTGTTCGCGCTCGGGCTGACGAGCTGGCAGGTGCTGATCGCGCTGATCGTCGGGATCGGCTTCGTGAACCTGCTGTGCAACCTGATCGCGCGGCCGAGCCAGCAGATCGGCGTGCCGTATCCGGTCGCGTGCCGTGCGACGTTCGGCGTGCTCGGCGCGAACGTACCGGCCGTGATCCGCGGGCTGATCGCGATCGCGTGGTACGGCATCCAGACCTATCTCGCATCGAGCGCGCTCGTGATCGTCGTGCTGAAATTCTTCCCGCAGTGGCTGCCGTACGCGGACGTGCATCGCTACGGCTTCCTCGGGCTGTCGGCAGTCGGCTGGGCCGGCTTCATGCTGCTGTGGGTGCTCCAGGCGTTCGTGTTCTGGAACGGGATGGAGACGATCAAGAAGTTCATCGACTTCGCGGGGCCGGCCGTCTACGTGGTGATGTTCATCCTCGCCGGCTACATGGTGTGGCGCGCGGGCTGGCGCAACATCGGCATCAACCTCGGCGGCGTGAAGTACCACGGCGCGGAAGTGATTCCGGTGATGATCACGGCCGTATCGCTGGTCGTGTCGTACTTCTCCGGGCCGATGCTGAATTTCGGCGATTTCTCGCGCTACTGCCGCTCGTTCGGCGAAGTGAAGCGCGGCAATTTCTGGGGGCTGCCGGTCAACTTCCTCGCGTTCTCGCTCGTCACGGTGATCACGACGGCCGCGACGCTGCCGGTATTCGGCGAACTCATCACCGATCCCGTCGAGACGGTCGGCCGCATCGACCATCCGACCGCGGTGATCCTCGGGGCGCTGACCTTCACGATCGCGACGATCGGCATCAACATCGTCGCGAACTTCGTGTCGCCCGCGTTCGACTTCTCGAACGTCGCACCGCGCCTGATCAGCTGGCGCGCGGGCGGGATGCTCGCGGCGGTCGCGTCGATCTTCATCACGCCGTGGAACCTGTTCAACAACCCGGCCGTGATCCACTACACGCTCGACGTGCTCGGTGCGTTCATCGGCCCGCTGTATGGTGTGCTGATTGCCGACTTCTACCTCGTCAAGCGCGGCCGGCTCGTGCGCGACGACCTGTACACGATGTCGGAAAGCGGCACGTACTGGTACACGGGTGGCGTGAACCGCCGTGCGCTAGCCGCGCTGTTGCCGGCCGCGGTGATCGCGATCGTCTGCGTGATGGTGCCGGGCTGGCAGGGCGTTGCGAACTTCTCGTGGTTCATCGGCGCGGGGCTCGGTTTCGTGTTCTACCGGTTGCTCGTGAGCACGAAGGCCTGAGGAGCGTGAGATGAAGATCCGACTGATCAATCCGAATACGACCCAGCGAATGACCGACGCGATGGGCCGCTGCGCACGCGAGATCGCGGCGGCCGGTACAGAGATCGTCGCGGTGAGCCCGTCGATGGGGCCGCCGTCGATCGAAGGCTATTACGACGAGGCGCTCGCGACGCCGGGGCTGCTCGCCGAAATCGTGCAGGGCGAGCGCGACGACTGCGACGCGTACGTGATCGCATGCTTCGGCGATCCCGGCCTCTACGCGGCGCGCGAGCTCGCACGCGGGCCGGTGATCGGCATCGCCGAGGCCGCGATGCATGCGGCGAGCGTGCTCGCGCCGGGCTTCTCGGTCGTCACGACGCTCGCCCGCACCTGCGGGATGGCGTGGCACCTCGCGGAGCGCTACGGAATGAAGCGGTTCTGCCGCAACGTGCGCGCGACCGACGTCGCGGTGCTCGAGCTCGACCGGCCGGGCTCGGCCGCGCGCCGGATCATCGTCGACGAATGCCGGCGCGCACTCGACGAGGACGGCGCCGACGCGATCGTGCTCGGTTGCGCGGGGATGGCCGAGTTCGCGCACGAGATCGAGCAGCAGATCGGCGCACCGGTGGTCGAGGGCGTCACGGCGGCCGTCAAATGGGCCGAGGCGCTCGTCGCGCTGCGCCTCGCGACCGCGAAGCGCGGCGACTACGCGCGGCCGCTGCCGAAGCGCTACGACGGCGCGTTCGCCCGCTTCAGCCCGCCGGACGGGGATGAGGCGGAACCGGTGCCGAATTTGCCGCAACCGCACATACACACCGTCTGACACGCACTATCTGCGCCGCTGTATGGGCGCGTATGGGCGTTTTCGCTACACTGGGCCGTCATCGCATCGGCTTGCGCAGCCGGCCGCCGGCACCCGCGCTGTCGATGCGAACCCATTATTTCAGCGAGCTTTCGCCGCACTTCGAACCATGTCACTCGATCCCAACTATCCTCGCGACCTGATCGGCTACGGCCGCCATCCCGTTCAGGCGAACTGGCCGGGGCGCGCCCGCGTCGCCGTGCAATTCGTGCTGAACTACGAGGAGGGGGGCGAGAACTGCGTGCTGCACGGTGATCCGGGCTCCGAGCAGTTCCTGTCGGAAATCGTTGGCGCGGCCGCGTATCCCGACCGCCACATGAGCATGGAGTCGATCTACGAATACGGTTCGCGGGCCGGCGTGTGGCGCATCCTGCGCGAATTCGAGAAGCGCGGGATGCCGCTGACGGTGTTCGGCGTCGGCATGGCGATCGAACGCCACCCGGAGCTCGCGCGCGCATTCGTCGAGCTGGGCCATGAAATCGCATGTCACGGCTGGCGCTGGATTCACTACCAGAGCATGACGCCGGAACTCGAGGCCGAGCACATGCGCCTCGGGATGGAAGCGATCGAGCGCGTGACGGGCGAGCGCCCGCTCGGCTGGTACACCGGCCGCGACAGTCCCAATACGCACCGCCTCGTCGCGGAATACGGCGGTTTCCTGTACGACTCCGACAACTACGGCGACGACCTGCCGTTCTGGATGGACGTCGAAGTCACCGGCGGCAAGAAATCGCCGCAGCTGATCGTGCCTTACACGCTCGACACGAACGACATGCGCTTTGCGACGCCGCAGGGCTTCAACACCGGCGATCACTTCTTCGACTACCTGCGCGACGCATTCGACGTGCTGTACGCGGAGGGCGACGAAGCGCCGAAGATGCTGTCGATCGGCATGCACTGCCGGTTGCTCGGCCGGCCGGGCCGGTTCCGCGGGCTGCAGCGTTTCCTCGATCACATCGAGAAGCACGATCGCGTATGGGTGACGCGCCGTGTCGATATCGCGCGTCACTGGCGTGAACATCATCCGTATCAGCCCAATCATCGAAACGAAGGGAAAGCATGAAGGCGATGCGCTACACGTTGGAACAACTGAACACGATGGCGCCGAGCGCATTTGTCGCGGCGTTGTCGGGGATTTTCGAACATTCGCCGTGGGTGGCCGAAGTCGCCGCGGGCGAGCGGCCGTTCGCGAGCATCGATGCACTGCACAAGACGATGTCGGGTGCGGTGGAAACCGGCGGCGAAGTGCGCCAGCTCGCACTGATCAACGCTCACCCGGAGCTGGCCGGCAAGGCCGCCGTGCGCGGCGAGCTGACCGCCGAGTCGACGCGCGAGCAGAGCGGCGCGGGCCTCGACCAGTGCACGCAGGAAGAGTTCGACAAGCTGCTGACGCTGAACCGCACGTATCGCGAGAAGTTCGGTTTCCCGTTCATCCTCGCGGTGCGCGGCTATGACCGGCACGGCATCATCGCGAACTTCGAGTCGCGCGTGAATCATTCGCGCACCGAGGAACTGCGGGCGAGCCTCGACCAGATCTACCGGATCGCGCGCTTCCGCCTCGACGACCTGATCGACGCCTGACACCGCAATACGGCCTGCTGCGTCGCAGCGGCCTGATCGCATCACTGAAACAAGGAAACATCATGGCTGTTCCGCTTCTCGATCCCAACGCACCCGACTTCACACGGCGCTACGTGAATCTTGCCGACCCGCGTCTCGGTGCGCAGGCGCTCGAAGCCAGCGACGATTTCTTCGCGCCGAAGGATCGGATGCTGAACCCCGAGCCGGCCGTCTTCATCCCCGGCAAGTACGACGACCACGGCAAGTGGATGGACGGCTGGGAAACGCGCCGCAAGCGCACGACGGGCTACGACTGGTGCATCGTCAAGCTCGCGCGCCCGGGCGTGATCAAGGGCTTCGACATCGATACGAGCCACTTCACCGGCAACTTCCCGCCGGCCGCGTCGATCGAGGCCGCGTTCGTGGCCGACGGCGCGCCGACGCATGCGACCGAGTGGGTCGAGATCGTGCCGTCGACGACGCTGCAGGGCAACAGCCATCACTACGTCGAAGCGAGCGATGCGCGTGCCTTCACGCACCTGCGCGTGAACATCTACCCGGACGGCGGCATTGCACGCCTGCGCGTGTACGGCCAGCCGCAGCTCGACTGGGCCGGCGCGAGCGCGACCGAGCAGTTCGATCTCGCGGCGATGGAAAACGGCGGCTACGTGGTGGCCGCGAACAACCAGCACTTCGGCGTCGCGTCGAACCTGCTGCTGCCGGGCCGCGGCGTGAACATGGGCGATGGCTGGGAAACCCGCCGCCGCCGCGAACCGGGCAACGACTGGGCGATCATCGCGCTCGCGCAGCCTGGCGTGATCCGCAAGATCGAAGTCGATACCGCGTTCTTCAAGGGCAACTATCCGGACCGCTGCTCGATCCAGGCCGCGTACGTATCGGGCGGCACCGACAGCTCGCTGATCACGCAGTCGATGTTCTGGCCCGTGCTGCTCGGCGAACAGAAGCTGCAGATGGACAAGCAGCACTACTTCGAACAGGACATCGCGTCGCTCGGCCCCGTCACGCACGTGCGACTGAACATCATTCCGGACGGCGGCGTGTCGCGCCTGCGTCTGTGGGGGACGCTCGACAAATGAAGACGCTTGCCATCGAACCGCTGACCAAGGAAGCGTTCGCGCCGTTCGGCGACGTGATCGAAACGGAAGGCGCGAAGCAGATCCCGATCAACCTCGGCACCACGATCCGCTTTCACGATCTCGCGAAAGTCGACGTGACCGATGAAGACGGCCGCACGCTCGTCAACCTGTTCCGCGGCCAGCCGCGCACGCTGCCGTTTGAAGTGAAGATGCTGGAGCGGCACCCGCTCGGCAGCCAGGCCTTCGTGCCGCTGAACGACCAGCCGTATCTCGTCGTCGTGGCGCCCGCGGGCGATCTCGATCCGGCGAACATCCGCGCGTTCGTGACGAGCGGGTGGCAGGGCGTCAACTATGCGAAGGGCGTGTGGCATCACCCGCTGATCGCGCTCGGCGGCGTCAGCGACTTCATCGTCGTCGATCGCGGCGGCGACGGCCTGAACCTGAACGAGCAGGACCTGCAGGAATCGCTGTGGCTCACCGACGAGGCGCTGCACGCGCTGACGGCCTGAGTCGCCGGCGTTTCTGCCAGCGCCTGACGAAACCCGCGCATCGTGCGCGGGTTTTTTTATGTGCGGTCGATTCGGCGTGATTCAGGTCGCGGCAGTTTTGCGCGCGTCGCGCGAGCCGCTGACGCGGCGCCGCCGGTTCGTGACCGGCGCATGCTGCGCCGTCAGCTCGGCGACCCAGTCGATGAACACACGCAGCTTTGCGCTGACGTGCCGGTTCGGCGGGAACGCAACGTACATCGGCATCGGTTCGAGCTGCCATTGCTCGAACAGCGGCACCAGTTCGCCACGGGTGCGATGCCGGGCGGCCATGTAGTCGGGCAGCCACAGAATGCCCAACCCGGCGAGGCCGGCCTCGAGGTACGCATTGCCGTCGTCGACCGCGAGCACGTAGCGTCCGCGCACGGTGACCTGCTCGCCGTCGCATGCCATCGCAAACGGCAACGCCTTGCCGGTGCGCGCCCATAGAAAGCCGACGATCCGGTGATGGGTGTCCTCCAGCTCGTCCGGATGCGTCGGCATGCCGGCGCGTGCGAGATAGGCCGGTGATGCATACACGCCGAGCCGCAGGTCGCCGACGTGACGCGCGACCAGCGCGCGGTCGGTCGGCTCGCCGCCGCGCACGACGCAGTCGACGTTCTCGCCGATCACGTCCACCACGCGGTCGCTTACGCCCATGTCGAGCTGGATGTCCGGATGGCGCGCGTGGAAACCGGGCAGCGCGGGGATCAGGATCAGGCGCGCGAACGGGCTCGGCACGTCCACGCGCAGCCGCCCCCGGGGCGACGCGGAGGCGGCGGACAGGCTTGTTTCGGCGTCGTCCATGTCGGCCAGCAGCCGCACGACGCGGTCGTAGTACGCGGCGCCGTCCGCAGTGACGACGACCTTGCGCGTGGTGCGGTTGAACAGCTTCACGCGCAGCCGAGCTTCGAGCTGTTGTACGAGCTGCGTGACGGTGGTGCGGCTCATGTGCAGCGTCTCGGCCGCCTTCGTGAAACTGCCGGCTTCCACTACGCGGGCGAACGCCTGCATTGCGTCGAATCGATCCATCGGGTCAGGGCTCCGCGTCGGTCGGATATTGTTTGGTGCGTGCAAACAGTGTTGGACAGGGTTGCCGGTTTATTCGCCGGGCAACGGTCCTTAAAGTGCCTTCATCGTTGATGCCGGGGCGGATTCGCCCCACAAACCGAAGGAGGTAAGAGATGGTAAAGCGTAGCGTGGTTTTTCCGCCCGGTCGCCAGGCGCTGTACGACCGCAACCGCTATTCGCCGGCAGTGCGCTCGAACGGCTTCCTGTTCGTATCCGGGCAGGTCGGCAGCCGCGAGGACGGCTCGCCCGAGCCGGAACTGGGCGCGCAGGTCCGCCGTGCGTTCGACAACCTGACTGCGGTGCTGCGCGCAGCCGGCTGCACGTTCGACGACGTCGTCGACGTGACGGTGTTCCTCGTCGATCCCGAAGCGACGTTCGAGCGGATCTGGGAGATCGTCCCCGAATACTGGGGCGATGCGCCGCATCCGACGCTGACCGCCGTCGGCGTGACCTGGCTGTATGGGTTCCAGTTCGAGATCAAGGTGATCGCGCGGTTGCCGGAGACGGTTGAAGGGTGAGCAGGGCGCCCGCGGTCCGTGGCGGCGCACGTCACGGTGCGGCCGGCGGCTCCTGTTCGTACGCGCGGTGCAGCAGCGCGACGAATGACGATGCGTCCGGCAGCGTCGCCGTGCCGAACCGGCGCACGGCGATCCCGGGCGTCCACGAATTCATCACGACGGCGCCGGCCATCGACGACAGGTCGGCCGGCGTCAGTTCGCGATCGTGCTGCGCGACGCCCAGGCGCGCCAGTTGCCGGCGCACGATACGCATCGTGACGCCGCCGAGCATGCCGGCCACCGGCCACACGACCGCGTCGCCGGTCCAGAACGCAAGATTCCAGATCGAGCCTTCGCTGATGCACCCATGGCGATCGATGAAGGCCGCGTCGTCGAAACGCTGCGCGATCGCGCGGCGCAGGAAGTGCGTCTTCGCGACTTCGCCGACGTGCTTGATGTCTGGTAGCACGCGCTCGTATTCGAACAGCGCGAGATCGAGCGGGCCCGCGGGCCCTGACGACGGTGCGGCGGTGCGGACCAGCACGTCGAGCGTTTCGTCGTCGCGCGGCGCGACGAATTCGCCCGTTGACGCATGCACGGTCGCCGTCAGCGACAGCGCCGACGGCGCACGATCGAGCGCTGCGCGCAGGAGCGTGCGAATCCGGTCGTCGGGCAGTGCCTGGCCGAACAGCGTGTTCGACGCATTGCGCAGCCGCGCGAGATGTAGGTCGAGGCCGCGCACGTGGCCGTCGCGTACCTGCATCGCGGTGAAATGCGCATGGCCCGCGAACGCGAGCGCGGCGAGCGCGTCCGGGGTGGCGGTGACGCCGTTGAGCTGGGCGACGGACGGGAACGGGGTAACGGTCATCGATGGATCTCCGGGTTCGGCCGCGAGGCGAGGCGGCGCGGGGCGGCTCGCGGCATCTTCAAGAAAGCCTATTGTTTGCCGATTGATGGCGTCTTGAAAAACGAGTAGTTTTGGAACGGTCATCAAATCCGGTTTGAAGATCGATGGAACGCATGTGGCCCGGTACGCGCGCGCTGAGGACGTTCGATGCGGCGGCGCGGCACCTGAATTTCTCGCGGGCGGCCGACGAGGTCGGACTGACGCCGGCGGCTGTCAGTCACCAGATCAAGGAAATCGAGGCGCAGCTCGACATGGACCTGTTCGTCCGCACGAGCCGCAGCATCCGGCTGACGCCGGCCGGTGTCGTGCTGGCTGCTGCGGCCGCCGAAGCGCTGGCGGGGATGCAGCGCGCGACCGCCCGGGCACGGCGCATCGCGCGGGAGCAGACGGAGCTGCGCGTGTCGGTCGGCGCGCGCTTCGCGACGCACTGGCTGCTGCCGCGCCTGCCGCGTTTCAGGGCTGCGCATCCGGCGTTCGAGCTGTCGTTCGATATCACCGACCGGTTGCGCGACTTCGATGACGACGATGTCGATGTGGCGATCCGATTCGGCACCGGGCGTTATCGCGACGCGTGCGCGCAGCGCCTGTTCGATACGTCGGTCGTTGCGGTCTGCAGCCCGGCGCTGTTGTCCTCAGGGACACCGTTGCGCAAGCCGCGCGACCTGCTGCGCCACACGCTTTGCCACGCGGACTGTGAAGTCGACGGCGTGACCTGGCCGCGCTGGTCGGCGTGGATGGCCGCGGCCGGCGTCGACGGTTTCGACGACAGCCGGTGCGTCGCGTTTCCGGATTCGAGCCACGTCGTGCAGGCCGTGACGGACGGTACGGCGGTCGGTCTGGCGGAGCCGCACATGATTGCGCGAGATCTTTCGGAAGGGCGCATCGTGCAGTTGTTCGACGTGAATGTCGAGGTGGCGCCCGGCCTTGCGTATCACGTCGTGTATCCGACGCACACGCAGGACGATCCGCGCATCGTCGCCTTGCGCGCCTGGCTCGCGGACGAAGTCGCGGCGATGCGCGCGTAGCGGTGCCGGTGGCGCGTGCTATCGTGCCCGCATCTCCACAGCACGATGCCCGGTTCCGGGCGTGTTCCTTCGATGAGCCAACCAGAAAGCAACCTCGCGATCCTGCTGAGCACGATGCAGCCCGAACTGCATCCGGGCGCGTTCGCATTCGTGTCGCTGCCGACCGACGCAGACGTATCGTTATCCGAAGTGATTGCGACATTCCGCGAGGCGGAAGGGCTGACGGTCGTGGTCGATGAGGAGGCGGCCGCGCGCCGTGGCTGGCCCGTATTGTTTCGCGCCGCCTGGATCACGCTGACCGTGCATTCCGACCTCGCGGCTGTCGGCCTCACGGCGGCGTTCGCACGCGCACTCGGCGCGGCCGGCATCAGCTGCAACGTGATGGCGGCGGCCTGTCACGATCACATCTTCGTGCCGTTCGACGACGGCGCGCGCGCACTCGATGCACTTGTCGCGCTCCAGCGCGACGCGATGCGCGGCTGATACGCGAAGGGCGTCCGGGGCACGCAAAAAAAAACGGGCCCGTCACCGGGCCCGCGAACGGAAAGGATTACGCCGGAAAGCGATCCCGGCGCACGGCGGCTTACTTGTTCGCGCCACCCTCGAACCAGGCGGCGAGCTTCGTGCGCTCGTCGTCGGTCATGTGCGTGACGTTGCCGATCGGCATCGCCTTCAGGCGCACGGCCTGTTCGTAGATACGCTGTGCGTTCTTCGACACTTCGTCCGGCGTGTCGAACATCACGCCTGCGGGCGCGCTGCCCATCAGCGTCGGCTTCGCCGAGTGGCACTCGACGCAGCGCTGCTGCAGGATCGGCATGATGTCGTTGATCACGACCTTCGGTGCGTTCGCGGCCTGCGCTTCCGGTGCGACCGGCTTCGGCATCGTCCAGACCAGCGCGGCCGACAGCAGTGCGACGCCGCCGATCGGCAGGTACCACAGCTGCTTGCCGCGGTGACGCATCACGAAGAACTGGCGGATCAGCGCGCCGGCCAGCATGATCATCACGAGCACGACCCAGTTGAACTTGTTCGTGTAGGTCATCGCGTAGTGGTTCGACAGCATCGCGAACACGACCGGCAGCGTGAAGTACGTGTTGTGCACCGAGCGCTGCTTGCCGCGCTTGCCGTAGATCGGGTTCGGCTCCTCGCCCTTGAGCATCTTGTCGACCATCTTGCGCTGGCCGGGGATGATCACGAAGAACACGTTCGCCGACATGATCGTCGCGAGCATCGCGCCGACGATCAGGTAGGCGGCACGACCCGCGAAGATGTGGCACGCGAGGTAGGCGGCGGCGACCACGTAGATGCCGACGCAGATGCCGAGCACGCGGTCGTTGGTGCCGAGGATGCGACACAGCGAGTCGTAGACGATCCAGCCGGCCGCGAGGAAACCGAGTGCGGAAGCGACGGCGACCACCGGGCCCATGTCGAGCACGCTCTTGTCGATCAGGTACGTGTTCGGCGCGAGCAGGTACAGCACGAAGAACAGCGAGAAGCCCGACAGCCAGGTCGTGTACGACGGCCACTTCGACCAGTGCAGGTCATCCGGCATTTCCGGCGGAGCGACCGTGTACTTCTGCATGTTGTAGAAACCGCCACCGTGGACGTGCCACAGCTCGCCGAACACACCGCGCTTGCGCTGGTTCGGGTCGGTCGGCGGTTTCAGGCTGTTGTCGAGCGCGACGAAATAGAACGACTCGCCGATCCACGCAATGGCGACGATGACGTGCAGCCATCGCAGCGCGAGGTTCAGCCAGTCGGTGATGAAGCCTTCCATGAAACTCCTCCAGACTCAGATTTTGTCTTGATGTGGGCGCTGATGCGTATGTCAGCTGCCGCGATAGGTGCTGTACGACCACGGCGACACGAGCAGCGGCACGTGGTAGTGCGAGCCGGTGTCGGCGATGCCGAAGCGGAGCACGACGCGATCGACGAAACGGGGTTCGGGCACCTTCACGCCGAGCGACGCGAAGTAGTCGCCGGCATGGAACACGAGTTCGTATTCGCCGGCGGCGAGCGCGGCGCCTTCGAGCAGGGGTTCGTCGCAGCGGCCGTCGCTATTGGTCAGCACGGTCTTGATCGCGCGGCGCGATTCGCCGTCCAGCGCGTAGAGGTCCACCTTGATTGCAGCGCCGGGACGGCCGTGCGCCGTATCGAGTACGTGGGTAGTGAGCTTTCCCATTCGCAATTGTCCTTGTGTGAATGCGAGGTTCGGCGGCGACTCGATCCATTGACTGTGCGGCGGATCGAGGCTCCACGTCACGTGGCTACATACCCGTCGGCGAGATTGAAGCGAGCGCCGTGCAGGCATTGTAAAAAGGTTCCCCGCGCAAATACGGGCGCGATATCAAAGATAATGCGCCGCGCATGAGCGGCTGTCGACGGCACGCCGGATACCGCTTCCGGCGGGCGTTTCGGGCCTCCGGCGGGGCGTTGCGCGGCGTACCATATCGAAACCGTGAAACGCGGTATTCCGGATCGCGCATTGTGTGCGGCGCGCGCTTGGGCGATCCTCCCGCCGTGCGCGTCGGCCTGATGGCCCGCGCGTACCCCGAAGACGGCGAGCACGCCGGGTAACCGGGCCAGGGCGTTCGAACGGACGCGGGCACCGGAGCGTGCCGCGATTCAGCGTTCGAACGGCTGTGTGACCGCCTCCAGGACAGCCCCTGGGGGCAGACCGACGCGGAGAACGCATGAACCTCGAGCAGCACGCTGGCGCACGCGCGCCGAACCCCTCCTCATCCCGCCCGAAAACCCTGCTGGTCAAGCACGCCGACGTGCTCGTGACCATGGACGACACGCGCCGCGAGTTGCGCGACGCGGGGCTCTACATCGAAGACAACCGGATCGTCGCGGTCGGCCCGACCGCCGAGCTGCCCAATACGGCCGACGAAGTGCTCGACCTGCGCGGCCACCTCGTGATCCCGGGGCTGGTGAACACGCACCACCACATGTACCAGAGCCTGACGCGCGCGGTGCCCGCGGCGCAGAACGCCGAACTGTTCGGCTGGCTCACGAACCTGTACAAGATCTGGGCGCACCTGACGCCCGAGATGATCGAGGTGTCGACGCTCACCGCGATGGCCGAGCTGCTGCAGTCGGGCTGCACGACGTCGAGCGATCATCTGTACATCTACCCGAACGGCAGCCGCCTCGACGACAGCATCGGCGCGGCGCAGCGGATCGGCATGCGTTTTCACGCGAGCCGCGGCGCGATGAGCGTCGGCCAGCGCGACGGCGGGCTGCCGCCCGATTCGGTCGTCGAGCGCGAGCCCGACATCCTGCGCGACACGCAGCGCCTGATCGAGACCTATCACGACGAAGGCCGCTACGCGATGCTGCGCGTGGTCGTTGCGCCGTGCTCGCCGTTCTCGGTGAGCCGCGACCTGATGCGCGACGCGGCCGTGCTCGCGCGCGAATACGGCGTGTCGCTGCACACGCACCTCGCGGAGAACGTCAACGACATCGCGTACAGCCGCGAGAAGTTCGGGATGACGCCCGCCGAATATGCGGAAGATCTCGGTTGGGTCGGCCACGATGTGTGGCATGCGCACTGCGTGCAGCTCGACGATGCGGGCATCAGCCTGTTCGCGCGCACCGGCACGGGTGTCGCGCACTGTCCGTGCTCGAACATGCGGCTCGCGTCGGGTATCGCGCCGGTGAAGAAGATGCGTCTCGCGGGCGTGCCGGTCGGCCTCGGCGTCGACGGCTCCGCATCGAACGACGGCGCGCAGATGGTGGCGGAAGTGCGGCAGGCGCTGCTGCTGCAGCGGGTCGGTTTCGGGCCCGATGCGATGACCGCGCGCGAAGCGCTCGAAATCGCGACGCTCGGCGGTGCGAAGGTGCTGAACCGTGACGATATCGGCGCGCTGAAGCCGGGCATGGCCGCGGACTTCGCCGCATTCGACCTGCGCCAGCCGCTGTTCGCGGGCGCGCTGCACGATCCGGTCGCGGCGCTCGTGTTCTGCGCACCGTCGCAGACGGCGTACACGGTGGTGAACGGGAAGGTGGTGGTGCGGGAAGGGCGTCTGGCGACGCTCGACCTGCCGCCCGTCATCGCGCGTCACAACGCGCTCGCGCAGGCACTGGTCGAGGCGTCGCGCTGAAGGACGGCTGGCGCCCTCCGGCGGCTGCGTTGCCGCCGGGCATGCCGCCAGCTGTCGCCACGCCGCGCCGGAACGGCGCGGGCGGCGCGTGCCGTTACGGCTCGATCAGCGTGCGGGTGGCTTCGGCGACGAGGCCGCGCAGCCAGCGCACTTCGTCGGAGTAGTGGCAGCGCTCGTGCCACAGCTGGTAGTACTGCATCGGCGGGAAGTCGAGCGGCGCCGGCACGACCGACAGCGGCAGGAACTTCGCGTAGTGATCGGCGAACAGGCGCGTCGTCGTGAAGATCAGGTCGGACTTCACGAGCACGTACGGTGCGAGGTTGAAGTACGGCAGCGTGACGACCACGTGGCGCTTGAGCCGTTCGCGTGCGAGATGCACGTCGATCGCGCCGCGCTGGCCGACCGAGTACGGCGTCGGCGCGAGATGCGGGGCGTTCAGGTACTGGTCGAGCGTGAGCCCGCCGCGCTTCGCGAACGGGTGCGTGTTGCTCATCAGGCAGACGATTTCGTCGACGAACAGGTTCGACAGGTGCAGCTGCTCCGGCGGTTCGGGCCAGTTGCCGACGACGATGTCGAGCTTGCCATCCTCCAGCGCGAGCTCGTAGTCGAACGCCGGTCCGAGCGAATGGAACTCGAGCGTCGCGTTCGGCGCGGCCTGGCGGAAGCGTTCGACGACCGTCGGCACGAACAGCACGTTCAGGTAGTCGGGGCAGCCGATCCGGTAGCAGCGGATCGACGTGGCCGGGTCGAAGTTGTGCTGCTGGAACTTGATGCGCTCGATTTCACGCAGCGCGTTCTGCACGGGCTCGAGCAGGCGCAGCCCGTATTCGGTCGGCACCATGCCGGATTTGCCGCGCACCAGCAGCGGATCGCCGGTGATGTCGCGCAGGCGTCGCAGCGCGGCGCTGATCGCCGGCTGCGACTGGTTCAGTTTGACGGCCGCGCGCGTGACGCTGCGCTCCATCAACAAGGTGTGCAAGACGCGCAAGAGGTACGTGTCGATCGCCTCGCGTTGCTGACTCATGATATCTCCGTTTTATATGTCTGGGCTGATCGAGGGGGCATGGGGGTATATCGTTTTTAATATGAAGCTGGGCCAGCGTCAAGAGATGGATACCCGCAGACACCCGCCGGCCGGGCCGCGACAAGGGGCCCGAACGGGGGGGATGTGAAGCGCGCGGCGCCGCGCGGACGCGCGTTGCGCGGATCCGGATCGCGGCGCGGCGTGTGATGCGACGGGCGCGTCAGTCGTCGATGCGCATGCCGACCTTCAGCGTGACTTGCCAGTGCACGACCTGGTCGCCCTCGATGTGGCCGCGCGTTTCGGTCACCTGGAACCAGTGCAGGTTGTGCAGCGTCTTGCCGGCTTTCGAGATCGCGTTGCGGATGGCGTCGTCGCTCGATTGCTTCGACGACCCGGTCAGCTCGATCATCTTGTACACGTGGTCGCTCATGATGCGCTCCCTGGGATATCGGTATGGATGGCCGGTGCAAGCCGTGGTCCCGAAGCGCCGCCGCGCGTGCCCGGCTTCTTGAGTGATAGGTATGATGGGCGGCAAGTTCAACCCATATCGGAGACGAGGAACATCGTGGAAGTCGGATTTTGCGGACCGGGATTGATGGGCGCGCCGATGATTCGGCATTTGCTGGCGGCCGGGCATCGGGTCAGCGTGTGGAATCGCTCGCGCGACAAGGCCGAGGCGCTCGTGAAGGACGGCGCGCAGGTGGTCGGCACGCCGCGCGAACTGGTGGAGCGCGTCGATACGGTCTTCGTGTGCGTGCTCGACGGCCGTGCGGTGGGCGACGTCGTGTTCGGCGAGCACGGGCTGCTGTCCGGCGACGCCGCTGCGCGCCGCCTGCAGCGCATCGTCGATCATTCGAGCATCCCGCCCGCTGCCACGCGTGA
>NZ_JAAGPG010000454.1:0-6799 GCF_017104665.1 Burkholderia sp. Se-20378
CCGCCGGCGCTCCGGGCCCGTCAACACTTCCATCACTTCCTGCCTGGTATTAGTCAAAAACACAGTCTTATGCCTACCCGTTATTGTAAGTGGGTGACTGTGTCCGGCGTTTCAGGGGGCTGCTCCATTGACGAAATCGTTGTACGCATCAGCAACCCGACCAATCACGCGGAGAGTCTGACCGAACCAAGTGTTGCATGCGTCAGCGATCGCGCGCCCAACGTGATGATCTCTGCATGGCAGTCGTCAGATATGCCACAGCCCATGCCAACCTTTCCCGCGCCCAAGGTATTTCCGGTCAATCTATCCGCCGGCGACACGGTCGAAACCACCGTGTTTTTCTTGAAAAGCCCCGCTGTCGAGGGGATACGGGGTTGTCGAGCGTTGAGATTTGCATGGATCAACGCGGCTCAAGCCCGAGTTCTGGGGCCCACGATCAAGTTGCCTCCCGGGACGGCTTCTCTCTCGGTTTATGGACCAAGCAACGCCTCCTCGATGTAGTGGATCCATGCCCGAATCATGATCGCCGTCATGTCCGGTCATCCATTAAAGACAGGCACGGCACATGCCGCGGCACATCGCCTGCTTTTGTCTGCAGTTCAAGCGAGATAGGACCGATCATTTTCGACGCTCGATGACCTATCCAGGCGTCTGGCAGGTAACAGTCAATCCGACATGCAACCGCTTGCCAACACCGGGCGCCCGCCAGGTATCACCTAGCCCACTCTCCAGGGGAATTGAGCTAAATATCACCCGTTTACGCAAACATGTCCGGCCGCGGCAGTGTTCGACTTGCCATCCACACCCGACGTGAAACGTCACCTCACGACCAGATGTGCAAATAGGAAACTTGCGATAAATAGTCTTATCGCCAGTGCCTTGCGCGCGACCTAAACTGGTTGCATGAGAACTGCGTCGACCTCCTCCGCAGGGCCAGCCAGCGGAAATCTCACTGCGCCCGCCCTGCCCGATCTCGCTTCGCTGGCCGCCCTGCGTGCCTGGCACGCCGGGCTCACGGCCCGCGCGGCAGTTGAGCGCTACCTGCCGCACCGCAAGGCCGATGGCCAGTCATCGCGTGGCCTCCTGAGCCGCATCCGTCGCCAGCTCGTCGCGTGCGCAGCCGCCCGTCGGCGCGATGATCTGATCCCGCTATTCACGCATCCGGCCGCGGATCGTACCCGCCACGCGGCACGGGTCGTTACCGCGCTCGACGTCCTGCGGACGACCCCCATCCCGGCGCCACAGCCGACCGACCCGGTGACCCACTGGCTGCCGCCGCGCATCGTGCGTGCACTGGCGGCCGCTGGCGTCGACTCGTTCGCCGACCTGCTGGTCCGGATGGCCCATCGCCAAGGCTGGTGGCTAGCGATGCCTGGGCTGGGGCGCCAGGGTGCGCACCGCGTCGCAACCTTTGTCGCGGCGCACTCGAACCTGGCCCAGCGTGCCGCCGCGCTCGTTCCGTACGAGACCGCGACCGTTCAGTTGATCCCGCGATGGTCCCTGGATGCACTGCCCGCTGACCTGGATGGTTCGCGGGGCCGCTTCCGGGCCCCGCCCGACACCTGCGGCCTCGCCGCCGCCAACGACCACCAGGCAATCGAGGCATGGCTGGTACTCCACGAGGGCACCCATACGGTGCGTGCCTACCGGCGCGAGGCCGAACGGCTGTTGCTGTGGGCCATTGTCGAGCGCCGCCAGCCCCTCTCGTCGCTCACCACCGACGACGCGATCGCCTATCGGGCCTTCCTGCGCCATCCGACGCCCGCCGCCCGCTGGATCGGTCCACCGCGCCCGCGCACGACGCCCGCGTGGCGTCCGTTCACGGGACACCTGACAGCGCGGTCGGCGGCCCATGCGCTGGCCATCCTGCGCGCGCTCTTCGGATGGCTCGTTGACCAGCACTACGTCGTGCTCAATCCGTTTGCAGGCGTGACAGTGCGCGGCGGCGCAGCCCGTGCACCGTTCGATACCGGGCGGGCGTTGACTGGCCGGGAATGGAAGATCGTACGGGCTGCGGCCGACCAGGTCGAGCGGACTGGCTGGACCGCACCGGCTGCAGAGCGACTGCGTTTTGTGCTGGATTTCGGCTACGCGACGGGCCTGCGGGCACAGGAACTGGTGGCGGCGACACTGGGCGGCATCACGGCTGACGCCCGCGGCGCCTTATGGCTGCAGGTAACAGGAAAAGGGGCGAAATCGGGGCGCGTTGCCCTGCCGCCCCTCGCGCGAGACGCGCTGCGGCGCGCACTGAAGGCGCGGGGTCTGCCGGTCATGCGCACTCGTTGGCATCCGGCGACACCGTTGGTCGCCGCGCTCAATGCAGAGCGTCGCGGGGAACGCCACGCCGGCATCAGTGCGACGCGGTTGCGGCAGGTGTTAGGTGAGTTTTTTCGGGAGACGGCCGAGCGCGCAAACGCCCGTCATCCGGCGCTTGCCGAGAAGCTACGGCACGCCAGCCCCCATTGGCTGCGACATACGCACGCCACGCATGCGCTGGACGCCGGGGTGGAATTGGTCGTCGTGCGTGACAATCTGCGCCACGCGTCGGTGGCCACCACCTCGACCTATCTCCATGGAGAAGAGGCAAAGCGTGCGCGCCAGGTCAGCGCGGCCTTCCAGCGCCAGCCCCGTCGATCACATCGTCGAGGCACGTCCCGCGCAGTCCAATAGTCGCGTCAAACACACGAGGCTAGGTGCGGCATAGGGGAAAAAATTGCTGCCGGCCACGCAGCGGCCTCGACTGGATCACGGTCAACCGATGTAAGCATACGCGTTCGCTCGAGCGTCGTGCAGTGCGTGGTGCTCGCCGCCATGCCGTGCGAAGTATTCGGCTTGCCGCCGAGGGTCGATCTGGCCACGGATATCCTCGAGCATCCAACCCTCAGGCAACTGGCCATCGAATAGAAATTGCACCAGGTTCAAGTCTGTCACCAAGTCATAGCAGAGCACCGGCTTAGAGCCAGTCGGGATACCTCCGATCCAAGCCCGTAGCGCCTGACGCAGTTGATTAAACGGCATCGCGCGCTCCCTGAATCGCCCCAGTTGCGGCAGCACCGCGGCCCGAACGAAGTCACTACAGCGCGCAGTATCGTAGTCCGTGCATTCGCCGTAGAACTCTGATCCGTTTTCCCCGACGATGGCGAGACTAATGAGTTGAGGTGCCTCGAAATCCGTGAACTCGGTATCGACGAAGAAACGATTTCCCCAACTGCCACGACCGTTGGATGGTACCGACCAAGTCGGCCCGTTGTGGAAGCGGGTATACGTCATAGTCGTTCACCTTGGGCACATTCAGCACATAACACCCGGACTTCCTCCCCATCCCACTACGACAGGCAAATCCGCGCACACGGCCTGTCCATCGGAACACGCGCCCTTCTCGATCATTTCGGCGCCGAGCCCGGACGCGATCGCCTTGCTTGCCAGACTCTTTTGCCTCGGGCGTAGCGCGTCGCGAAACCGCTCGGCACGGAAAACTTTCGCCCCGTCACCGTCGTGAACTGCGTCACCGTCAGCAATGTGCGGTCGTCCGCGCTTAATTCGGTCGCCCCAACCCGGATTTCGCTCAGTGGATCCAGATACCAGTCATCTACCTGACGCGCACGGCGCGTGCTGACCACCGCCGCCCCTCGCAGCACGTTACTGCCGTCGAGAAACTGCTTCAGCGATGCTGCTCCCGATGTGAGATCCGTCCAGATCACGCAGGGAATCCCGCGTGCTCGCTTTTCAGACACCCGTAGTACCAGTAAGTCGCCAGGCGTCCACTGTTCCATCACCGCCCATACAGCCGCACCGGCCATCGCCGACTGAAACGGTAGACGGTTCCCATCCTGAATCAAAAACATATGCCTTGCAGCTAGAGAAACTGGCCGTACCCGAGAAAATGGGTCGTAAATGCCGTGGCCAAACGAGCATCATACCGCGACCATCATTGGATGCAAAGGGTATCTGGCAAACGGGACGATGCAGGACATCTGGCCGCGATTGGCGCGACGGTCCGTGCTCGCCGGCTGGAGTTTGGCGTCTCGCAGGAAGCGCTTGCCCTTCTCACGGGAATCGATCGAAGTCACATGGGCCGTATCGAAAGAGGCCAGCGCAATTTGACCATCCTCAACCTCATCCGAATCGCTGACGCTCTGAATATTTCACCATCAAAGCTTCTGAAAAGCTCTGGTCTCTAAAGCAGTAGTGTTTTGCGTGCAAGGCCAATCTTTGTCACGCCAGCGTTCATAGTGATTGCGGACTTGTGACTCACCAACTCACCGACGAGGAAGGCCGCGATAAGCAATCCCATCACCATTGGCGCGACATCACCGACTCTCATCGAATATTGAGCTTGCTTACATCAAAGAGACGCGCATCCACTCGAATCACACTCTTAGATAGTCGCGCCCCGATGTCCAGGAAGTGTCCTATTGCAAACTGCTCGCCGACAATCTGAATTACAGCGCGTTGTTGCGAAGGTCGTGTCCACCACGGCCTGGATTACCTTGAGTCGATCAAGCTCTCGCATCGTCAGTGTCACCAATCCGGCTGGTTGCATGGTCGGCTCCGCGCCAGCTCAACGAGCCGTCCAGCATGCCAGCAGTCAAAAACACGACAATAGGATATGGCTGCTACAGTACGGCCGGATGGCAATTTAGCTTATGTCAAATTGGTTGTGCGCACAACAAAATGACGCTTCTCACGGGCTTTTTCGTGAGTGACCGCCTGTCGCCGGCGCCAGGACTCCCTTGCCGCGCAGCGCCGCTCAAACGGGATGCCGATCAGATCGACGTCGCCCGATCACGACGCGCCCGTGGCCGCAGCGGCCCCGACGGCAACTCAAGTGCCCTTCCTGATCGCCCGCCAGCGCGCGGTGCTTTCCTCCTTGAGTTCGATGCGCGCCTGCAGCGTCGGAAAGTAGACGTTCTCGACCTTTTGCGCCAGTCTAGGTAACGCTGGGCAGAACACCGGAACTGTCGGGCCTGCCCCGTACAGCAACGCCATGTCCGCGACCCTGGATCGAATGCCACCAGGTGCGGATGGCGCACCTGCTGCCACATCGAAGTGGCGCCTGCATAGCAGAGGTCGGTTGCCGACTTCACGAAGAAAACCACTGGTTGCTTCGAAGCGAACGCATAATGCGTTGACTGATGTGTGTGATTCACAGACTCCACGCATGCCCGCATCTCGGATCCCTCGGACGGGAAGTCACGCCTTGCGGCCACGGCGCTCCAGTTTCCAGTTAGATTCTGGTACGCTCCAATTCTCGCGCGAAAGTGGCCTCATCCGGGAGGACCGTCTGATACTCCGCTGCGAGTATCTTGTTCGGTAGGTTGCCGAATGCATAATGCGCCTCGGCCTCACCTTTTTCAGCACATAGAATCAAACCGACCGGTGGTTCTCGCCCTGCTTCATCCAATGTTCATGCGCGTAGTTGCGGTAGAGATACATCTGCCCCGCGTCCGCATCGCTGAAGCGGCCAACCTTCAGATCGATAATGAGCAGGCGTCGCAAGCGCCGGTGAAAAAACACAAGGTCGACTCGAAATCAAGTGTCATCGATCCGTAGACGCCGCTGGCGACCTATGAACGCAAAGTCATCACCGAGCTCGAGTAGGAAGTCAGCCAAATGCTGAATCAAGGCTGCTTCGAGATCCGACTCCGAATATTCGTCCTTCATGTCATGAAATTCGAGGACAAACGGATCGCAGATCGCCTCCTCAGGCGATAGAAGATCGCCGGGTTGCGCTTCAGCCGCCTTTCCGAGCAAGGACGCCTTGTTGCGTGACAGCGCCAGCCGCTCATAGAGCTGACTGCTGATCTGACGGTCAAGCTGTCGCACAGGCCGGCCCTCACGCAGCGCTTCGGTTTCCTAAAAGTTGCGAGCAGCTTTCGCTTTCACCGCGAGGAGGCGAACGTAGGCGGACCAGGGCAACGGAAAAGCCTGAGCGATTGAACTTAGCTCAAACGCCACGCCAGTCGGCACCTTCGCCGCTGCCTTGGTTGATTTTGTAGACGCTGTCGGGACGTTCCGGGCGGGCGTGGATTGTGCAGACACTGTCTGCACAATCCGGTCCGCAAGCCACGTCAGATAAAAGACGCGCATCTGTGCGAGATTGCGCCGTCCAAAGCCGCGACCAAATCGCTCTGACAGATCGGTTCCCAAACGGCGGATCACCGTCTCGCCATAAGCGGCACGCCCCTCCCCGCCCTGCTCGAACTCAACGATTCGTCGCCCGATCTCCCAATATGTCGCCGTCATCAGGGCGTTGACCGTGCGAGCTGTCGCTTCGCGCGCCGACGCGACTACATCAGCAATTTCACGGTGCAGGCCGGCATAAGCGGCCTGCCCGACATCGCACTGTGTCACAGCGCGTTCACCGCGTCCTTGAACGCCTTGCCGGCAGTGAACTTCACGGTTTTCGCGGCCGGGATGGCAATCTCCGCGCCCGTCGTCGGATTACGTCCCGCACGAGCAGCTCACTGCACCTGCGAAAACACGCCGAAACCAATGAGCTGTACCGATTCGCCGCGACTCACTGCGTCCGTGATCGCGCCCAAGACTGCCTGGACGGTTTTGCTTTCGTCGGTTTTGCTTGCGTCGGTTTTGCTGACACCCGTGTCCGCTGCGATCGCATCGATGAGTTCCTGCTTGGTCAAGTAACCCTCGGTTCCGTCATGCGACCGTCTTCAGGCAATCCTCCGCGCGCCAGCCGTGCAGCCAGTCGAGCGCGTCGTAGAACTGCGCCTGCGTGCGGCCGACCCAGAGCCCGTTGCGCACCTGCCGCTCGACGCCCTTCGCGTGATAGATCCGC
>NZ_JAAGPG010000455.1:0-6787 GCF_017104665.1 Burkholderia sp. Se-20378
CGGCCGTTCACGTAGTTGCGTTCGGTGCGCATGAAGTGACTCCTCCGATGAATGCAGGCGGATCGCTTCGAGTGGCGAACACGCGTGGCAAGGGATAGAGGCCATTCTGTTCATGCGTTTAGCGCACGACAAACGACTTATTTTCGCGCCGAGCATGAGAAAAACGCACGTTACTCGGCGAATCGACCGGAGTCGCCCGTCCGGCAAGGCTTCGGTCGCGCGGGTAGGGGCGGGGCGGGCGGTGGCCTGTCGTATTTTCCGACGGGGCCGAATGCGGACGGGCGTGGAAGCCGGTAAGGTGTCGCCCGCGGCGGGTGGTCGAGGGCGATCGGGGGGCGGATCGCGGGTTAGGCCAGCGGCACTTGCGGCAGCGGCGACGACGGTTCGAGATGGCGCTTCGCGAGCCACACTTCCTGCTGCAGCCAGTCACGGAACTGGACGATGTGCGGCAGGTTCGTTTGCTCGGGCCGCGTGACGAACCAGTACGACTGGTGGCCGTCGACGTGCACGTTGAGCACCTGCATCAATTGCCCGGTCGCGAGTTCGCGCGCGACCATGTGGCGGTCGGCGATCGTGATGCCCAGACCGTCGATCGCCGCGCGGATCGCATGGTCGAGCAGGTCGAATTCGTAGCCGCCGCGCGTGTCGACGTCGCCGATGCCGGCCGCCTTCAGCCAGTGCTGCCAGGTCAGGTAGCGCTGGTCGTCGGTGGCGAGCACGTGCAGCAGCGTGAAGCGGTTCAGGTCGATCGGCGCGCCGTCCTGACGCAGCCGCGCATACAGCGCGGGCGCGCAGACGGCGATATGCTGCTCCTGCATCAGCAGCGCGTTGTCGAAGCCGTCCCATTCGCCGTCGCCGAACCGGATCGCGCAGTCGAGCACGCGCGATTCGCCGAGGCTGTCGTGGATGCGGGTCGTGAGGCTCAGCTCGAATTCGGGATGCGCGTCGCGCAGCCGGCCGAGGCGCGGCATCAGCCACCGCGCGGCGAAGGTGGGCGGCACGTTCGCGCGCAGGCGGTTCAGGTGGGTTTTTTCCTGCAGGCTGCGCACGGTCAGCTCGATCTTGTCGAACGATTGCTGCAGCGCGCGCAGCAGCACGCGGCCGGCCGCAGTCAGTTCGAGCTGGTGATGGCGGCGCTCGAGCAGGGTCTCGCCGAGCTGCCCCTCGAGCTGGCGAACCTGGCGGCTCACCGCGCTTTGCGTCACGTTGAGCAGTTCGGCCGCGCGCGTGAAGCTGCCGGTGCGGCCGGCCATCTCGAAGGCTTTCAGCGCATTCAGCGCCGGCATCTTGCGTCTCACGGGGCAGTGTCGTGTTTGGTGCGGGATGCTTATTGTAGGCGGGTGGCGCGGGTGCGGGGACGATGAATGGCGGCGACGGGGGGCGCGGGGGTTTTACGGTATGGCAGCGGGTGCACCTTGTTGCGACAAGGTTGCCCGCAGGAGAGCCGGCGATGCCGGCCGGCAACGACACGAACGATACGAACGAAAGGGACACACATCATGCGACGCCTGCCATCGTTGATCGCACTGCGATTTTTCGAGGAGACCGCGCGTCACCTGAGCTTCAACCGTGCGGCGGTTTCGCTGTGCGTGACGCAGGGGGCGGTGAGCCGGCAGATCCGGCTGCTCGAGGAAGCGCTCGGCGCGCGGCTGTTCGAGCGCGATCACAAGGGCGTGCGCCTGACCGATGCCGGCGAGCGGTTGCTGCCGTTCGTCGGGCAGGCGTTCGACACGATCGAGCGTGGCGTCGGCGAAATCGCCGCCACGCGGCCGGGTGCGAAACGGCGGCTGACGGTGTCGCTGCCGCCGACGTTCGCGACGCAGTGGTTTTCGCCGCGGCTCGGCACGCTCGCGGAGGCGCTGCCCGACGTCGAGCTGTCGATCCGTACGGAGCCGACGGACGATTGCCATTGCCACATCCGCTTCGGACGCGCGGCGCGCGCCGGGATGCAGTCGGAGCTGCTGATGATGGAGCGGCATGCGCTCGTCGGTGCGCCGCGTTATCGCGGCGATGCGCTCGATGTTCTGTTCGGCCGGTTGCCGTCGCTGCATGTGCTGCACGAAGGCAAGCGCCTGACGCTGTGGGCCGACTGGTGCGACCAGGCGGGCGTGCCGCTGGCGCGGATCGGTGACGGTATCGAGTTTTCCACGCTGGAGCAGGCGATCCGCGCGGCGCGCAAGGGCGCGGGGCTCGCGGTGGTCGACCTGAACATGATCGAGGAGGAGATCGGCGAAGGCAGCCTCGTGCGGCTGTCGCCGGTGCAGCCGATCGGGCCGTTCGGGTATTGGCTCGATGTCGAGCCGGAGAGTGTGGCGGTCGAGCCGGTGGTCGCGTTTGCCGCGTGGTTGCGGGGGCAGGCGGGGAGGAGGGGGTAGGGCGGGTGCGTCGATGCTGAGACGCGGCTGATCTTTCGGTGGAAGCAATCGGATCAGTCCGCGCGTGTCGTGCTCTTCTCGCGGTGTTGGCGTGTGTCAACGATCGTTACCGGGAACAGCGATAGCCACGATCATTGACGGCCTGGACCATGCGGATTCCCTCCGTCGCGGCTGATTACGAGTCGGGATCCAGGCCGAAGTGCATGAGTGTTTCCCGGCGCGCCATGGCTTCTGCTTCGGCATCCGAGATGCTCGGCAACTGGCACTTCGAGGGATCGATGCGTCCCACGTTGAAGACGGCTCGTTTCGGCGGGGAGGTGGATGTGACGGTGGCCCGTGCGTCGTGCTCGATGGCAGATTTGCGCATGACCCGAGCCAGGCTGTGATGGAGTTCGCGCGTGACGACTGCATCAAGGAGCCGGCGGGCTTCCGAGAGGCGAACGGGACGATGTTCGCTCGTCGGGCGCCCACGGCGCGTGATCCGGAACCCTGCGATCGGAGTGTGCTTTGCGTTCATTCGTAAATCCCCTTTTCGATCAAGTAGTTCTGCAACGTCCGCACGGATTTTCCGTGCGGCGTAACGTCGAAAGTCATCCAGCGATGCGATCCCGCGACGCGCCAGAAATCTCGCCCGAATCGCGTCGCATAGAGTGCGTGCAGCGATCGAAGTGACCCGTCGGCCAGACCGACCGGGTCGCTCTGGAAATACTGGAACAGGGCTGCTTCGTCGCTTTGCTGGTCGGGAATGGGGGCATCGAAACCGAGCCGAGGCCAGGCGTAGTACCCAAACAGTCGACGCCCGCCGGGTTTTGGCGCCGCCTTGCGGCCACCCGCTGCCAATGCGTTGATGCGGGTGATTCCCAGCGTATCGCACGCTCTTGCGATCCGCCATAGCATGGCCGCTCCGAGGCCGGCGATAGCGCTATCAGCCAGATCGATTGTTTTGAGTTCGAGTGCGAATGTGTCCGATTCTCGGAAGACGGCGATGCGGTTTTCGGATCGGATCAACGCGGAATGGGTGACGCTGAAAGTCAACCTGTCTGCGCTGTCGAGATAGGCTTGAATGTCCGATCCGGCGGGTGCTCCGCACAACGCAACGAGTAGTGCCTCGGGAATGTCATCGGCCACCCCAAGCAACGCGGAAATATCCAGGTCGTTTCGATCGACCTCGAGCCGATCGTCGAAGTACGACGTTTCGTATGGCAGAACATGGCCGAGATCGACAGGTGGCGCGGGCATGGCGTCCGGCGATGAATGGAAAGCCCCCAGCATATCGACGCGAATCCGACTGGCAGAGTCCGCCAAACGGCCAATCCAATCACGAGACGGAGCGACTGCCCGTCCCGCCCACCTTACGACCAGTCGAACGTCAGCAGCGCCACGCGGCTGACCGGTTCGTAAAACAGCAGAATCCAGTCCGCCCCCATCGCGCGATATTCCCACCCGGTCACACCGGCGACGAAGCGAAAGCGCGCGCCGTCGGGGCCGATCGGCCGGATGTTGTCGGGATCGCTGTCGTCGACCGGAAAGTCGGAGGTGCCCGACCAGTTGCCCCAGCCGACCGATCCGCCGAGCTGGTCGATCAGGTTGCACGGCTTTTCCTGGCTGAAATCGCGCTCGTCCGGCGCGTACTGGTTGGACGAGTAGAGCACGCCGTATTCGGCGAACCGCTTGCGCGCGGTGTCGATGCTGGCCTGTTGCTCGGCGTAGTGCGCCTCCAGTTCCTCGCGATAGCCCGTGTCATGCGCGCCGGGCGGGTTTTCCAGATAGAAGTAGCGCGGGTCGCCGAGCAGCGTGTAGCGGTTGTCGTCGTCGAGCCGGAATCCGATCCAGTTCGCGCGGAGAAAGTCGTTGTGATACGCGGCCGTGTCCTGCCCGACGAGCCCGTCGTACGGTTCGACGGGGCTGAGCAGGTGGATCCAGCCCTCCCACGACGGATTGACCGCCGACAGGTCGATCGACACGAGCGGATGCAGGTGGCGCGCGAGTGCGGCATGGGGCTCGGCAAAGACGTCGGCGTCTGGCGGATAGACCTTCAGGCTAGGTTGTGGCGTGACGATGTCTTCAATCATGATCGCTGCTCGCACGGTGAGGGTCCGGTAAGGCTACACGAGTGCGCGCGAAAACCGGATGAATGTCCGGCGCCGCAGCGGCCTGCCGGGGCGCCTCCCGTTCCTTCCATCCGCCCGATCGGCACTTCGAAAACATTC
Source organism: Burkholderia sp. Se-20378 (assembly GCF_017104665.1). Taxonomy (NCBI): domain Bacteria; kingdom Pseudomonadati; phylum Pseudomonadota; class Betaproteobacteria; order Burkholderiales; family Burkholderiaceae; genus Burkholderia; species Burkholderia sp. Se-20378. The sequence goes on from NZ_JAAGPG010000455.1 coordinate 4,586, forward strand.
GCGCCGATCCTTCGGAGATTGTCTTCTTGATAATAGTTGATAGCCACGATACGCTTGGTGGATCGAATTCAATCCGGCCGGGAGGTCGACATGATCAGTGCGGAACTGGGCCAGCAGCTGGAGACTTACGTCGCGAAGCTGGTCGAATCGGGGCGCTATGGATCCAAGAGCGAAGTGCTTCGCGAAGGCGTGCGCCTGATCCAGGATCGCGAAGCGCAACTGAATGCGCTGGACGCGGTGATCGCGCGCAGCCTTGCCGATGTGGAAGCAGGACGCGGCGCCGAGGCGGCGGAAGTCTTCGATCGTCTCGAGGCGAAGTATCGGGCCCAGGCAGACCGTCAGGCCTGACCGTGCACCTGTCCGACTTTGCGATTACCGAACTCGAGGCGATCGCGGATTACATTGCACGCGACAACCCGCAACGCGCCGTGACGTTCGTGCGGGAGATCCGCGATAAGTGCCTGAGTCTTGCCGCGATGCCGCTGGCGTTTCCGCTGGTGCCGCGCTTCGAGCGTCACGGCGTGCGGCACCGCGTGTACGGCAACTACCAGATCTTCTATCGGGTCGTCGGCGATCCGCCGACGCGGATCGACATCCTTCACGTCCTTCACGGCGCGCGGGACTACGCGTCGATCCTGTTCTGAGCGAACGCGCGCATCGCATCGGGTTCGTTCGAATCGCGCGTAGCGTCCTCGGCGTATCAGCGACAGGTCGATGCGAGCTCGATGAAGCAGGCGAGCATGCAACCCGCCTCCACGTTCAATGCCCCGACGCCTCCTCCAGCGTCAGATGCTTCGTCTCCGGCGCCCACGCGATCGACACGATCATCCCCACCAGCAGCACGCCCGCGAGCGCGAACATCGTCGCGTGAAAGCCGAGCGTCGCGATGCCGACCGGCAGCAGGAACGTGCCGATCGCCGAACCGAGCCGGCTGCACGCGATCGCGAGCCCCACGCCGCTCGCGCGCACTTCGGTCGGGAAGCACTCGGGCGGGAACACGCCGACGAGGTTGCTGAATGCCGACATTGTCAGCGTGAAGATCGCGAACGCGACGATCATCGCGATGGCCGCCGACGACGGCAGCACCGCCAGCGCGACGAGCGATGCGCACGTCACCGCGAACGAGCCGATCAGGAAGCCGCGCCGCGACAGCCGGATCGTCAGCCAGATGCCGATCAGCGCGCCGAGCACGAGGAAGCCGTTCAGCAGCAGGTCCGCGCCGAACCCTTCGGCGAGGCCGATCGTCTTCAGGATCGTCGGCAGGAACGTGTAGATCGCGAAGTACGGAATCACGAGGCACACGAAGAACGCACAGTTGAAAACCGTGCGGCGGATCAGGTCGCGCTGGAACAGTCGCGCGAAGCCGGTATTCGCATGCGGTTCGGCCGAACCGTCGAGCATCACGTGCGGCCCGAAATGTTTGGCGACGATCGCGCGTGCTTCTTTCTCCCGGCCCTTGCCGAGCAGCCAGCGCGGCGACTCGGGCGTGCCGATCCGTAGTACCAGCACGATCAGCGCAGGCAACGCCGCCGACGCGAGCAGCCAGCGCCATGCATCGGGCGTGGCATCGCTGTACGCGAGGCCGAGCACGTTCGCGGCGACATAGCCGATCGTCCAGATCACGCTGAACGAACCGAGCAGCGCGCCGCGATGCTTGCGCGGCGAGAATTCGGCGAGGATCGCATGGCCGACCGTGAAGTCGCCGCCCATCCCGAAGCCGATCAGCACGCGCAGCAAACACAGTTCGAGCGGCGAGCTGACGAAGAACTGCGCGAACGCGGCCGCCGTGATGATCACGAAGCTCGTCAGGAAGATCTTCTGCCGGCCCATCCGGTCGGACAGCCAGCCGAACACGAGGCTGCCGAAGAAGATGCCGATCAGCGCCGAGCTGCCGATCATCCCCATCCAGAACGCGTCGATCGGCATCTGTTTGCCGAGCGCGGCGAGTGCGTAGCCGATCGTGCCGAGCGTGTAGCCCTCGGTGAAATGCGCGCCGAACGTCAGGCCGGCGATCTTCACGTGGAAACGGTTGAGCGGCACGTCGTCGAGCGCGACGGGGCGGTGCGGCGCATCGGCGCCACGCGACAGCGGCAACGCGCGTGCGGCGCCGGATTGAACGTTGGCTTGAGTCAAGCTGCCTCCTGGATTGTTATCGGGCGCGCAGCGGCGCACGCAGGCGGAACGCCGCCGCGCGTGCCGTGC
>NZ_JAAGPG010000456.1:0-238 GCF_017104665.1 Burkholderia sp. Se-20378
GTGGTGTGTGTTGTTCGGTGTGTGGTCGTGGTGATGGTGGGTTGTTGGATGTTGTAGATCGGTGTGAGGTTTGAGCGAGTAGAGCTGCTGGTCGGTGTCGCAGATGCGACATGGTGATGTGGTAGACTTTCTGAGGGATGTGGTGTCATGTAGTGTGTTGGGTGGTGACTGTGGTGGGTTTTTATTTATGTATTCTTGTGTTGCACTTGGTTTTTTTTTTTTTTTTTTTTTTTACTGC
>NZ_JAAGPG010000457.1:0-6463 GCF_017104665.1 Burkholderia sp. Se-20378
TCCCGACGCGAAGCCGATCGCGAGCATCGGCGCGACGGCGAGCCACGCGGGCGTCGTCGCACCGATGCCCGTCATGCCGAGCGCACCGGCCGCATACAGCGCGAACGCCGCGCACATCGGGCCGCGCGCGCCGAAGCGCGCAACCAGCCTGCCCGAACACAGCCCGCCGAGCGCGACCATCGCGGTCATCGGCAGGAACGCGAGCCCCGTGTCGAGCGGGCTCGCGCCGCGGATCTGCCGATAGAACAGGCTGAGCACGAACAGCAGGCCGTAGAACACGAACGCCGACGCCATCGACACGAACGTCGAGCCGGCGAACAGCCGGTTGCGGAAGAACGCGAGCGGCAACATCGGTTCGCGGCGACGCGCTTCGATCACGATGAACGCGATCCACGCGACGACGCTCGTTGTCGCGCCGCCGACGATCGGCGCCGAGCGCCAGCCGAGCGACGGGCCTTCGATCAGCGTGCCGATCAGCGCCGCGATCGCGACGATGGCCGCGACCTGGCCGCCCCAGTCGAATTGCCGCGAGGCGTCGCCATCGGCGCGCGCGACCGTGCGGCCGAGCCAGATGCCGGCAAGCCCGAGCGGCAGGTTCACGAAGAAGAGGCTGCGCCACCCGAACAGATGGATCAGCAGGCCGCCGATCAGCGGGCCCGATGCCATCGCGATGCCGCCGCAGCCCATCCACAGGCTGATCGCTGACGCGCGCGCGGCCGGTTCGGGGAAGGCGCGGTTGAGCAGCGCGAGCGAGCAGGGCACCAGCATCGCGCTGCCGACGCCTTGCAGCGCGCGGGCGATCGCGAGCGCCGGAAGGTTCGGCGCGACGCCGCACAGCGCCGATGCAGCGACGAAGACCGCGAGCCCCGCGATATAGACGTCGCGGTCGCCGAGCCGATCGCCGAGCGTGCCGCCCGTCATCAGCAGGCTCGCGAACGCGAGCGTGTACGCGTTCACGATCCACTGCAGGCCGGCCACGCGGCTGCCGAACGTGTGGGCGATGTCGACGAGCGCGACGTTGACGATGGACGCGTCGAGCAGCACGAGCGTATAGCTCACGCAGGTCGCGGCGAGCACGCGGCGGGCCGCGGCGCGGCTCGGCGCGGCGGCCGTCATGCGCGGTCGGGCGCCGGCGTGGCGGCTTGCAGCGCGAGAAAGCCGACCCATCCCCAGTACACGCGATGATGCGCGATCAGCCCGTCGCGCAGATCCATCACCTCGACGAGATCGACCTGGTCGCCGTCCGGCGTGGCGCGCGGATATTCCCACGTGAGCTGGTGGCCGTTCGAGAAGAACAGCCCGGTGCGGTACCAGCGCCCGAGCCGGTTGCCCGGATTGCGCAGGCCTGCCGCGAAGAATGCGCCGATCGCGGCCTTGCCGTGCAGCACGCCGGAGCCGTGATCGGGCAGCGTGACGACGATCAGCGGCGTTTCGAGCACCGCGTCGTCGGCATACAGCGCCATCAGCGCGTCGACGTCGCGCGCGACGACGGCCGCGTGCCAGCCTTCATAAATGTGCCGGGCCTCGGCGTGGGCGTGTGACATGGCGGGTTCCGGAAGCATCGATAACGGAACCCACTGTATGGGCGCGCCGCTGCGGGACGTTTCACGTCGACCCGAAACGTGGATGTCGACGCGGCGCAGGCGGCCGCGTGCCGGCGTTTATCCGGCCAGCGCGTCGAGATTCAGCGCATACGACTTGCCGATCCACACCGCGCAATCGCGATGGTCGCGCAGTTCGTCGTTCGTATTCGGATGCAGGAAGATATCGAGCGCGCCGTGGTTCAGCACGAGCCACGGCACGATGTCGTCGAAGCGCGCGGCGTCGAACGCGATCTGGTACGACCAGGCCGGGTGCGGGCCGACGAGGCGTTCGTGAAAGCGGCCGAGTTCGATGACCGCGCCGAACCGTTCGTCGACGACCTGGCGAAACGCCCAGGCCGCGTCGCGGCTGGCCGCATCGAAATAGACGTGCGCGTGCCAACTGTGGATGGCGGTGGTGTCGAGGGCAGCCATGGAAGGACTCGATAAAAAGGGGAATGCATGGGGTGCCGCGCGAAGCGGCCGATGCATGATTATCGCGCGTCCTTGCTGTGCGCGTCGTGTCGCTAACCGGCAATCCGGACGCGATGACTTGTCCTGAATCACGGGAACCGTTCGATTCGATCGGGCCAGGGATCGAGGTATCCGCACGCGCGATATCACGCCGGAAGCCTTGCCGGCAGGTGCGCCAGCCGCGATCGCATCGGCAACACGTCATTTCGGAAATTGAAAAAGCGCCGTGTGCGCTGCTGCGGATCGTCTGAACAAATGCGATCAGGGCGTTGAATGAAATAAAGAAATTCCTGTTTGGCGGGATTCGCGTGTGTCGCGGTTTGCGCACCGGATTTCGAAGCCGAAAATATCAATTGCAGATTCGGCTATTCATGCGGATTGCAGCGCGTCATACGATGGTTTCAACGCATCGTCGAACATGATCGATGCGGGGACAACCACCTGGAGGCCACTATGCGATCCCTCGTTCCCGTTGCTGTACTTTCCTGCGCACTCGTTGCGCTGCCCGCCGTCAGTTTTGCGCAGTCTGCCGTGATCGACGGCGCATCGAATGCGTCACTGTCGAGCTGGTCGGCGGCGCGTGCCGAAACCGACGCACAACTGATGCAGATGACGCGCGCCGGCTATCGCGCGACGTCGGCCGGCAACCAGAACTATCCGCTCGAGATGCAGCGTGCGCTCGAACGTGTCCACAACCCGGTGCCGGACCGGTCGCGCGAAGAACGGGCCGCGATGGAAGCGCGCGCGGCGCGCGACGTGCAGGGCGGCCATCCGGTCAAGGCGTTCTTCGTGAAGACCGCGTACTACCTGAAGGGCGAGAACACGTTCTGATGCAGGAGACGAGCATGGCTTGCACGATCCGATTTGCCGGCGTCGTGCGCGCGTCGGCGCCGCGCCGGCTGCCGGACGCGCGAGCGACGCAGCGGTGCGACGACGGACACGGCGCGTGGCGTCGCGCGAAGCACCCGCGCCATGCGCGCCGTGACGCCGTTGCGTGCCGCATCGCATGGCCGGCTTTCGACGCGAGCGATGCGTCCGCCGACGGGAGCCAATCATGAAGGGCTCCCGGAAGAACCGGCGCCACGCGCCGCTGACCCGCGAATGGCTGCTGCCGCTGCCGCCCGTGCAAGCACGCGACATCTCGTTGAAATGCCACATGGCGCTCGTCGCGCTGCGCGGCGGGCATGGCAACGAGGCGCTGCTGATGCGCTTGCGCACGAGTCTCTACCTGGTGTTCCTGGCGCTCGACGATGCGGTGAGCGCGGACGCGGATATCGACCTGTGCGTCGACGCGGAGCGTGCGCTCGATGCGGGCGTGGCGCGCGCGGCGCAAAGCGGCGCCTGGACGCTGCGTGATGACGAATGCGCGGTACTCGAGCATGTGCTCGCGGCGAACGACACGTGCGTCACGACGCTCACGCGGCATCGGCTGGCCGAGCTGTGGGAGCATGTCTGCACGTTCGCGTCGAGCGGCCAGCCGGCACTCGTCGCGAGCGCGGCGGAGAAGATGCGCATGCATGCGGCCGAATCGCTGGCCGCATAGCGTCGCACCGGTTTCGCAGGGAGGATGGAGGAGACAGGGCCGGCCGCACCGGCGCAGCGACACGGTCGCGTTGTTTCGGCGAAAGCAGGGCCGCCGCGGCAATCAATACGGTGACGGCGAAACGCGACGCAAAACGACGGCCCAAAACAAAAGCGCCACGGAGCGGACTCCGTGGCGCTTCATTTTTTCCCGCCCGTGCGGAGGCATGGCCTCCGCGTGGCGAAACGCGCTTAAGCGGCTGCTGCCGGCTTTGCCGCCTTCTGCAGCTTGCCCTTGCCGGCGCGCTGGATTTCCTCGAGCTTGATCTCGACGTGGCGCGAGAACACGTACTCGGCCGGGCGCTGCTTGTCGATCGGGATGTCCGGAGCGAACGGGCCGTCGGTCTTGATGCCCTTGCGGCTCACGGCGAACGCCTTCAGCGGGTGCGCCATCGTGTCCATCACGGCGGTCGCTTCGAAGCCGCAGTGGACCATGCAGTCCGCGCACTTCTCGTAGTTGCCGACGCCGTAGTTGTCCCAGTTCGTGTCTTCCATCAGTTCCTTGAAGGTCTTCACGTAACCTTCGCCGACCAGGTAGCACGGCTTCTGCCAGCCGAACACCGTACGCGCCGGGTTGCCCCACGGCGTGCACTTGTACGTCTGGTTGCCGGCCAGGAAGTCGAGGAACAGCGACGACTGGCTGAACGACCAGCGCTTGCCGCCTTCACCACGCTTCAGGATTTCGCGGAACAGGTTCTTCGTCTTGTCGCGGTTCAGGAAGTGCTGCTGATCCGGTGCGCGCTCGTACGCGTAGCCCGGCGACACGGTGATGCCGTCGACGCCGATCGGCTTCAGCGTATCGAAGAACTTCGCGACGCGTTCCGGCACCGCATCGTTGAACAGCGTGCAGTTGATGTTCACGCGGAAGCCGCGGCGCTTCGCTTCCTTGATCGCCGCGACGGCCTTGTCGTACACGCCTTCCTGCGACACCGAGTGGTCGTGCGCCTGCTGGTCGCCGTCGAGGTGGACCGACCACACGAAGTACGGGCTCGGCTTGTAGTCGTCCATCTTCTTTTCCATCAGCAGCGCATTCGTGCAGAGGTAGACGAACTTCTTGCGCTTCATGATGCCGCGGACGATTTCCGGCATTTCCTTGTGCAGCAGCGGCTCGCCGCCTGCGATCGACACGATCGGTGCGCCGCACTCGTCGACCGCTTCCAGGCATTCCTGGACGGACAGACGCTGGTTCAGGATGGGGTCCGGGTAATCGATCTTGCCGCAGCCGTTGCACGCGAGGTTGCAGCGGAACAGCGGCTCGAGCATCAGCGCGAGCGGATAGCGTTTGTTGCCGGACAGGTGTTGGCGCGTGATGTACGCGCCGACGCGGACTTGCTGGAGCAGCGGAATAGACAAGAGATGTCCTCCTTAAACTTCGCGGGCGACAGCTTGCGTGAGCTTCGCCGGCAGCTTGAATTCGACTTTTTCCTCACGGCCCGCCATCGTCGTGACGTCGACGGGACCCAGTGCGCGCAACGCGCCGATTACATCTTCGACCATTTCCTCGGGCGCGGACGCCCCGGCGGTCAGGCCCACGGTCTTCGCATTCGCGAACCATTCGGCCTTTACTTCTGAACCGTCGGCGACGAGGTAGCTCGGCACACCACTTTCGGTGCCGATCTCGCGCAGGCGGTTCGAGTTCGAGCTGTTCGTCGCACCGACGACGAGCAGCACGTCAACCTGTTCGCTCAGCTCGCGCACGGCGGCCTGGCGATTTTGCGTCGCGTAGCAGATGTCGCGCGTGTCCGGGCCGACGAGGTCGGTGAACCGGCGCTGCAGCGCTTCGATGATGCCGCGCGTATCGTCGACCGACAGCGTGGTCTGCGTGATGTACGCAACCGGCGTATCGACGGGCACCGTCAGCGTATCGACTTCTGCTTCACTCTGCACGAGGATCACCTCGGCCGGAATCTGGCCGATCGTACCCTCGACTTCCGGGTGGCCCGCGTGGCCGATCAGGATCAGCCGGCGGCCCGCCGCGACATACTGGCGGCCCTGCACGTGCACTTTCGTGACAAGCGGGCAGGTGGCGTCGAGCACGTCGAGCCCGCGCGTTTCCGCGTCGCGCTCGACCGTCTGGGCGACACCGTGCGCGCTGAAGATCGCGACAGCGCCGTGGGGCACCTCGTCGAGTTCCTCAACGAATCGCGCCCCTTTATTACGCAGATTTTCGACGACATGCCGGTTATGCACGATCTCATGACGCACATAGACCGGCGCACCGTGCTGTTGCAGCGCGCGATCGACGATCTCGATCGCACGGACAACCCCCGCACAAAAGCCGCGGGGCTGGGCAAGGATGACTCGCATAGGTGAGCGAACTCCGACGACAGACGCCGGGGTTCGAGGAGCTGGCACTCGCTCGCTCGCCCCGGCTTGATGTTATGAAGGCAGGAACGAACCGGCCGGCCAGGCCCCGGAACCCCGAATTAATCGCGCATTTTAACTCTATCGGCAAGTCCTTGCTCTGGTGCTGTATCTGGCGTGTTGCATTTGCGGGAGAGCCGCGTCGGCGCTGGCGCGCGCGGAACCCAGTAAACTATGCGGTTTCGCGGGCAGCCGCTCCGGCTGCCCGGCGTCGCGCTCATTTCAAGGCCATTCGATGACCGTCGATTCTTACGCGTTTTGCCCGGCCGCCCGTGCGGTTTCGGGCGTTTTGTTCCCGACCCCTATTGATTGTGCCGATGTCGGCGCCCGACAGGAGGCGCGCCGATGATGCTGGTTCTCGCTTTCCTGGTGTCCGGCCTGTCGCTGATGATCTGGATCGTGCTGCTCGTCGCGCGTGGCGGCTTCTGGCGCGCGGTGCCCGCGCGGCCGCTGCCGCCCGAGGC
>NZ_JAAGPG010000458.1:0-6572 GCF_017104665.1 Burkholderia sp. Se-20378
TGACGCCACACCGCCAGGCAACGGCAGGGCGACCGCTCAGGCCTGCCGCGCCGCAAAGCCGCCGGAAGCGGCCGCGTGCACGACGATGCGGTTGCGCCCGCCCTCCTTCGCGCGGTACAGCGCGTCGTCGGCGAGTTTCAGCGCGCCCTGCATGTCGTCGTCGTGTTCGGGATAGCTGGTCGTCACGCCGATGCTCACCGTCAGGCGGCCGGACGTGCCGGCGTCGTGCCGGATGCCGAGATCGAGGATGCCGGTGCGGATCGTCTCGGCGATCGCCACTGCGCCGGCCGTGTCGACGTCGGGCAGCACGACGACGAACTCCTCGCCGCCGTAACGCGCCGCGTAGTCGGCCGGGCGGCGCAGGCAGCCGGCGATGCAGTGGCCGACCGCGGCGAGCGCGTCGTCGCCGGCCTGGTGCCCCTGCGTGTCGTTGTAGCGCTTGAAGTAATCGACGTCGATGAACAGCAGCGACAGCGCGTGCTGCGAGCGCGCGGCGCGGCGCCATTCACGTGCGAGCGTGACGTCGAGCATCCGGCGGTTGTCGAGGCCGGTGAGGCCGTCGGTGCGCGCGAGCGCCTGCAGTTCGGTTTCCGCGCGGTGGCGCTTGCGCAACTGCACGTCGAGCAGCAGCGACAGGCCGACGAAGCCGATCGCGAGCGCAACCATCGCGGAGCCGATCGGAATCGCACGGTCGTACCACGCGGCGTAGGTATCGGCTTCCGAGCGCGCGACCATGATGATGAGCGGCAGGTTCTCGAGGTGCCGGAACACGTACAGGCGTCGCACGCCGTCGATCGACGCGGTGTCGGCGAAGCTGCCTTCGTTGGCGGTCATGAACCGCCGGAACGTGCTGGCGCGGCTGATGTCGCGGCCGACGATCTTGGGGTCGTACGGCTCGCGTGCGAGCATCTTGCCGTCCGTGTTGATCAGCGCGATCGAGCCGCGATCGCCGAGTGACAGGCGCGAGAACAGGTTCTGGAAATATTCGAGCCGGATCGACATCACGGCGACGCCGCCGAACGAGCCGTCGGGCTTCGTGATCCGCCGGCTGAGCGCGATGCTCGGCGAGCCGCCGCGCAGCCGCGAGTGATACGGGGGGCTGACGTACAGGCCGGCGTCGGGGTGATCGCGGTGCACGGCGAAGTACGGTTCGTTGCCGAAGTTGGCCTTGCGCGGCACGTCGCTCTTGCCGTCGACTGCGATGTCGCCCTTCGCGTCGAGCACGTAGATGCCGCCGAGGTACTTGGCCGTCGTCGCGCGATCGAACAGCACCTGGCGGCGCAGCGGCATCGGCAGCTTGATGACGTCGGGGTCGTTCTCGCCTTCGACGACGGCCTGCAGCGACAGCGAATAGATCTCGATGTTGCGCTCGATGTCCCACGACGCCATCAGCGCAAGATTCTGCTGCATCGCGGCCGAGCGGTCGCGCGCGTCGATACGGCCTTCGTACAGCACGATCCCGCACAGGAGCAGCAGGACCAGCGCGATCAGCAGCCCGGTATAGAAGATCAGGTGCGGCAGCAGGAACCGGCGCAGATGAGCGGCGACACGGCTCGTCAGGCCGGATTCGCTGGGCATTGCGTAGTCGGTTTCTGCCATGGTCGGTGGATCGATGGGCATTGCCGCCGGGAGGCGGGCCGATGCGATTGTATTCGTATGACGTGCCGGCGGCGATCCGTTGCGCGGCCATTCCGACGCCTTCCTGCCGGCCGGCGGAGAAAATGGACGCCGATTATAGGTAATCGCGGCCGGATATACCGGTAAATCAAGCATTCACTGGTGACATCTGCGCCGATTCAACGATCCGACGAATCGGGCAACGCGAATTCAACGGAGTATAGCGCGCGCGTCCGCGTGCGCGGAAAATGTTGCGGGCCGTTGATCCGGATCAAATTACAGTGAATTCCCGGGCTTGCGAATATCGGGCAGAGCGTTCCCGCGCAAGGCTTTGCGGCATGCAGGGCCGTTGCGCGCGGCATCCGGCCGTCGATTCCCTCCGGTTAACGGCACACGCCCGCGAAAAATGAAGGCAGACGATATGCGCCGATTATTCGTTTCAACGGCCGGGTGAACGCGAAAATGAAAACGGGCGGCCGTTGCGGCCGCCCGTTTCGTGAAGCACGCCTCGGTTACCCGCCGTGCTGTTGCGCCTTGAACGCGAGGCGGAACCGGTGCAGCAGCGGCTCGGTATAGCCGCTCGGCTGCGACGTGCCCTGCAGCGCGAGCGCGCACGCGGCCTTGAACGCGGTCGACTGGTCGTAGCCGGGCGCCATCGGGCGATAGTTCGGATCGCCGGCGTTCTGCTGGTCGACGACGCGCGCCATCCGCTTGAACACGTCGAGCACGAACGCCTCGGTGATCACGCCGTGGCGCAGCCAGTTCGCGATGTGCTGGCTCGAAATGCGCAGTGTTGCGCGGTCTTCCATCAGGCCGACGTCGTGGATGTCGGGCACCTTCGAGCAGCCGACGCCCTGTTCGACCCAGCGCACGACGTAGCCGAGGATGCCCTGCGCGTTGTTCTCGACTTCGCTCAGGATCTCGGCCTCGCTCCACTCGGCGCGCTCGACGACCGGCACCGTCAGCAGGCCTTCGAGCAGCGCGTCGCGTTCGCTTGCGTACGGCGTCTTCTCGAGTTCCTGCTGGACGGCCTGCACGTCGACGAGGTGGTAGTGCAGCGCGTGCAGCGTCGCGGCGGTCGGCGACGGCACCCATGCGGTGTTCGCGCCGGCGCGCGGATGCGCGATCTTCTGCTCGAGCATCGCGTGCATCAGGTCCGGCATCGCCCACATGCCCTTGCCGATCTGCGCACGGCCGCGCAGGCCGGCCGACAGGCCCGCGAGCACGTTGTTGCGCTCGTACGACTGGATCCACGCCGACGACTTCATGTCGCCCTTGCGGATCATCGGGCCCGCTTCCATCGCGGTGTGCATCTCGTCGCCGGTGCGATCGAGGAAGCCGGTGTTGATGAACGCCACGCGCGCGGCGGCCGCGGCGATACACGCGGCGAGGTTCACGCTGGTGCGGCGCTCCTCGTCCATGATGCCCATCTTCAGCGTGTTGCGCGGCAGGTTGTACAAGTCCTCGATGCGTGCGAACAGCGTATCGGCGAACGCGACTTCGACCGGGCCGTGCATCTTCGGCTTCACGATGTAGATCGAGCCGGTGCGCGAGTTGCGCTTCGCCTTCAGGTCGTGCAGCGAGCACAGCACCGTGACGACGCCGTCGAGGATCCCTTCGGGAATCTCGTTGCCGTCGCGGTCGAGCACCGCGCCGTTGGTCATCAGGTGGCCGACGTTGCGCACGAACAGCAGCGAGCGGCCGTGCAGCGACAGCGTGCCGCCGGCGGGCGTGGTGTACTCGCGATCGGCGTTCAGGCGGCGCGTGAAGTGTTTGCCGCCCTTCGCGACTTCCTCGACCAGCGTGCCCTGCATCAGGCCGAGCCAGTTGCGGTAGAGCTGGACCTTGTCTTCTGCGTCCACCGCCGCGACCGAATCCTCGCAGTCGATGATCGTGCTGACCGCGGCTTCGAGCACGACGTCCTTCACGTTCGCGAGATCGGCGCGGCCGATCGGCGTCGACGCGTCGATCTGGATCTCGAGGTGCAGGCCGTTGTGCTTCAGCAGGATCGCGGACGGAGCATCGGCCGCGCCCTGGTAGCCGACGAACTGCGCCGGCTGCGCGAGGCCCACGATGCCCTTCGCGGTTTCGACGGCGAGCTGGCCGTCCTGCACGCGGTAGCGCAGCGCGTCGCGGTGCGAGCCGCTCGCGAGCGGCGCCGCGTTGTCGAGCACGTTGCGCGCGTAGTCGATCACGCGCTGGCCGCGCGTCGGGTTGTAGGTCGCGGTGCGTTCGGCGCCGCCGTCTTCAGGCAGCGCATCGGTGCCGTACAGCGCGTCGTACAGGCTGCCCCAGCGGGCGTTCGCGGCGTTCAGCGCGTAGCGCGCGTTCGACAGCGGCACGACAAGCTGCGGGCCGGCTTGCGTGGCGATCTCGCTGTCGACGTTCGCGGTGGCTGCCGCGACGTTCGACGGGACCGGCACGAGGTAGCCGATTTGTTCGAGGAACGCGCGATACGCGGCGTGGTCGCGCACGGGGCCGGGGTGCGCACGGTGCCAGGTGTCGAGTTCCTGCTGCAGGCGGTCGCGTTCCGCGAGCAGCTCGCGGTTGCGCGGCGCCAGGTCGTGCACCAGGGCCGAGAAACCGCTCCAGAACGCGGCCTTGTCGATGCCGGTACCCGGCAGCGCTTCGTTTTCAATGAACTGGCTCAGCGCTGGCGCGACTTGCAGTCCTGCTTGGTCGATCATCGTTAATCCTCCCGGGGAAAAAATCGCGCGCGGCTTTGGCTGGTTATACCGCGACGCTTTGTGTGCCGGCGCGGGCGATCTGCGCGTCCTGTTCGGACTTTACGCCAGACACGCCGATCGCGCCCGCAATCCGGCCGCCGACCGTGACCGGCACGCCGCCTTCGAGCAACCCCGTCAGCGGCACGCTGAGAAACGCGGTGCGGCCACCGTTGATCATATCCTCATATGCCTTCGTCTCCCGCCGGCCGAGCGCCGCCGCGCGCGCCTTGTCCTGCGCGATGTAGGCGCTGGCCGGCGATGCGCCGTTCAACCGCGCGAACGCGAGCAGGTGGCCGCCGTCGTCGACGACGGCGATCGATACGGCCCAGCCGTGGCGTTCCGCTTCCGCGCGGGCGGCGGCGAGCATGCGGTCGGCATCGGCGAGTTCGAGTTCGGGTTTCGTCTGCATGGCATTCCTCCGGTATCAGGTCAGTTGACGAGGTGGTTGTCGACGAGCTCGATCCAGTGGCGCACGGGCGTGCGGCCTGCGCCGTTCAGGTGAGTCTGGCAGCCGACGTTGGCCGTGACAATCAGGTCAGGCCGCGCGGCTTCGAGCGCGTCGAGCCGGTTGTCGCGCAGTTGCGTCGCGAGTTCGGGCTGGGTCAGCGAATATGTGCCGGCCGAGCCGCAGCACAGATGGCCGTCGGCGACATTCGTCAGATCGAAGCCGAGCTGCGTCAGGATGCGTTCGACCGCGCCGCCCAGGCGCTGCGCGTGCTGCAGCGTGCACGGACAGTGCACTGCGATGCGGCGTGGCGTCGACCCGGCCAGCGCGTCGAGCGGCTCGGCCGCGATCACTTCGGCGAGATCGCGTGCGAGCGCGCTGACGCGGTGCGCTTTCTCCGCATAGACGGGGTCGGAGCGCAGCAGGTCGCCGTATTCCTTGACGAAGGCGCCGCAGCCGCTGGCCGTCAGCACGATCGCTTCCGCGCCTGCTTCGATCGCGGGCCACCATGCGTCGATATTGCGGCGCGCACGGGCGAGGCCGGCATCCTGCGCGTTCAGGTGATATTCGGTCGCGCCGCAGCAGCCGGCTTCGCGCGCCGGGGTCACGCTGATGCCGAGCCGGTCGAGCACGCGCGCGGCGGCCGCGTTGGTGTTCGGCGACAGCGACGGCTGCACGCAGCCTTCGAGCATCAGCATGCGCCGTGCGTGGCGCACGGGCGGGCGCGGTGCGGCCGCGGGGACGGCGGCCGGGATCTTGGCCGGCAGCGCGGCGGGCAGCAGCGGGCGCAGCGCGCGGCCGGCCTTCAGCAACGCGGCGAATGTCGCCGGGCGCGGCCGGACGTGCCGCAGCCCGGCACGCAGCAGGCGCGCGCGCGCGGGCCTTCGGCGAGGCGCGGATGGCGGGCGGCCGGGGGGCGCCGGGCCGCAGCCCCGCACGCAGCAGGCGCTCGCGCGCGGGCCGCTGCACGCGCTTCTCGGCTTCCGCGCGGCCGATGTCGAGCAGCGTGTGATAGCGCACGCCGGACGGGCAGGTCGTCTCGCAGTTGCGGCACGTCAGGCAGCGGTCGAGATGCTGCTGCGTGCGCTCGCCGCACGGCTCGCCTTCGAGCAGCTGCTTGATCAGGTAGATGCGTCCGCGCGGCCCGTCGAGCTCGTTGCCGAGCACCTGGTAGGTCGGGCAGGTCGCGTTGCAGAAGCCGCAGTGCACGCACGCGCGCAGGATCGCTTCCGCTTCGTCGGCCCGGGCAAGGGCCTTGCTTGCTTCGCTGAGATTGGTTTGCATCGGCGGTCGGGATCGGGTTCGCGTCAGAAGTCGGCGTACAGGCGGCCGGGATTGAAAATCGCATGCGGGTCGAGCTGCGCCTTGAGCTGCCGGTGCACGCGCAACAACGCGGGCGGCAGCGGCTGGAACGGCTCGCGCGTCGTGCCGGGCGTGAAGCAGGTCGCGTGGCCACCCCATTGCGCGGCGAGCTGCTGCAGGTCGGCCGGTGCGGCATCGCTTTTCAGCCAGCGCTGTGCGCCGCCCCAGTCGGCAAGCAGCGCGCCGGGCAACGCGTCGAGCGGCGCGGCGGCCGGTACCGACACGCGCCACAGCGGGCGCGGATCGTCGAAGAACGGCCGTGCGAGGTCCCGCAGCCGTACCCAGCACGCATCGTCCCCGCCGTCCATGCACTCCCCGCCGATCGTCTCGCCCGCGGCCTTCACCGAGCCCCCGCACCCTTCGCACCCCCCGCGCCCCCCGCCGTCCCCGCTGCATGCCCCCGCGAACGCCCGCCCCCCCGC
>NZ_JAAGPG010000459.1:0-6539 GCF_017104665.1 Burkholderia sp. Se-20378
AATACTACGGCGACCCGCGAGGTCTACACGCTTGCGCACCCGCTTTCCCTGCACGACGCTCTTCCGATCTCCGGTGCGGCATGGCGTCGGCCTGCACGCCGATGCGGCGAGCGCCGCGCTCGATGCGGTCGTCAGCGCGATCAACCGCTCGGCCTGGCACTGCGCGGATCACCGCGCAGCGGCCTGAGCGCCCGGTTCCGTTTCAGGGTTCAAACGTCAGCGAGCGGGGCGTGACCGCCCGTGCGCCGCGCGATCCGCGCCGCACGAGGCAGCAAAAAGCGGCCCAGAAGGCCGCTTCGGTCGGGACATGAAAAGGAGCGCCATGCGCGCTCATGTCTCGGTCGCGCACCGCGTCGCCTGCCACGCGAACAGGCTCCAGCGGCCCTGTTCGTGGGTGTGGACGGAGGTATAGGCAATCGGGAAGACCAGGCCGCCGTTGTTCGTTTCCATTTCGATCAACGCGCGCCCGGTGACGATGCAGGTTTCATCGCCGACGGGCAGCACGTCCTGCGACTGGATTTCGATCTGGCGATAGCGGCGGCGGCCGGCGACGATGGCGTCGATGAACTGCTGCTTGGTTTCGCGTTTGCCGTTGGTGTGCACGAAGAACACCTTGTCCGACAAAAGCGCGTCGAGCGCCTCGCCGTCCCCGTCCACCATCGCCCGGAACCGATCGCGCTCGAGCGCGCGGATCGCATCGACCACCTTCGCCATCGCCTGACTCCTCGGCAACGCGCACGCCGTGCGCGGGCATGCGGATCAGAAGTTGTACTGCAAGTAGAACTGGTGGAAATTTATACCAGGATTCGGCTCTTTGATACCCGCGTTAGACACATGTTCAAAACGGTAGCCGACCTGATACTGTTGCCGTTGGCCGAACTGCACGCCCACCCCCGCCGTCGGCGCGAACTGGAACGCGGTCCCCATCGAGAAACGATCCGAAATCGTCGGGTGCGTCAGCAGCCTGATGCCGCCGCCGGCCTCGATGAACGGGCGAATCTCGCCGGCGCTCTTGATGAAGCGGAACATCGGCGTCACGCCGAATTCGCCAATGCTGCTGTGGACGTTGCCGCCCGTGTGCCAGTAGCCTGCGTGCCCTTCCACGACGAACGCGAAGTGCCAGCCGCCGATTTCCCACCAGTTCCAGCCCGGATCCCACACCACGCCGAGATCGGCCTTGTCGACCCCGTGGCGATCCGAAAAACCGCCGCCCGCCTGAATCCCCCATCGATCCGCACATGCCGCACCCGATCCGCCCAGAAGGGACGCCGCCAGCATCGCGTGCAGCGCAAGCCGGCTGCGGGGCCGGCGATTCTTCTTATTGTTCATCAGTCACTCCAACTTTGTGGGTTGAATGGAGCCTGCCGCTTCGGCCGGCTCAAGCGAACTGAATGGTATGGTAAAGGACTTTTCGGATCGGCATCGCAAAGCGAAATGGCTTCCTTCCAAAACGACAAAAATTGAAATCGTCTACTGATTACCATCAGAAACAACGGCTTACGGAACTTCGCTTCGCCCCCTCTGTCGCAGAATAGACTATCGACTCGACAAGCTCGATAGAAAAAGTGGGAACTCCGATGCCCACGCGTGCTCTAAGGAATTAGCACTCGTCTTGCGGGAGTGCTAAGATGGCCCACGGAATTTCATTCGAGACCGGGGGTTTGTCCCTGATTCCAAAGGAGTTTTTTTAGTGAGCAACGCCCTGACCCTCCCGAACACCCTGAGCCCGACGCCGGCCAAGGCCGCATCGGCAGGCTCGCTGGCGCTCGCAGCCCAATCGATGTTGCCGGGCCAGCTTGGCAACATCGACGCGTATATCCAGGCCGTCAATCGCATTCCGCTGCTGACGGTCGAAGAGGAACGCCAGTACGCGACCGAATTCCGCGAAGGCAACAACCTCGACTCGGCTCGCCGCCTCGTGCTGTCGCACCTGCGGCTCGTCGTGTCGATCTCGCGCAACTATCTCGGCTACGGCCTCCCGCACGGCGACCTGATCCAGGAAGGCAACATCGGCCTGATGAAGGCCGTGAAGCGCTTCGATCCGGCCCAGAACGTGCGTCTCGTGTCGTATGCGATCCACTGGATCAAGGCCGAGATTCACGAGTACATCCTGCGCAACTGGCGCACGGTGAAGGTCGCGACGACGAAGGCGCAGCGCAAGCTGTTCTTCAACCTGCGCAGCCACAAGAAGGGCCTGCAGGCGATGACGCCCGAGGAAATCGACGGCCTCGCGAAGGAACTCAACGTCAAGCGCGAAGACGTGACCGAAATGGAAACGCGCCTGTCGGGCGGCGACATCGCGCTCGAAGGGCAGGTCGAAGACGGCGAGGAGTCGTACGCGCCGATCGCCTACCTGGCCGACTCGCACAACGAACCGACCGCCGTGCTCGCCGCGCGTCAGCGCGACACGCTGCAGACGGACGGCATCGCGCAGGCACTCGGCGCACTCGACGCGCGCAGCCGCCGCATCATCGAGGCGCGCTGGCTGCACGTCGACGACGACGGCTCGGGCGGCTCGACGCTGCACGATCTCGCTGCCGAGTTCGGTGTGTCGGCGGAACGCATCCGCCAGATCGAAGCGAGCGCCATGAAAAAGATGCGCACGGCCCTCGCCGAATACGCGTAAATCGCTGCGATTTAGAGCGCTTCATCAAAAACCGCTGCCCGACCGGCAGCGGTTTTTTTTCGCCCGTCTTTTCTCCTGCTTTTCATTCGCTTCTCCGCTCGCTTCATCACTCGTTTCTGCGCCGATTAATTGACCTGATTCGTCAGGTAATACGCAGTTTGCGGGCCCCTTCCGCATAACCTTGATCTGCCTCAAGTTTCGGCCCGTGTTTCGCGACGGTCTGCCGCAGCGCAGCACTCGGCATCCGAAAGCCGTCCTTTTAAAATTGGCATGTCAGGCGCAAAAGGATTAAAACAGCTTCACGGCCGTCATAAATCCGACGTAAAGTCGCCCCAAATCAGACTTAAATCGATTCAGGATAATCGCCTTGATCTCGATCAATAAAGAGCCTGCGCCGCCTCCCCCGCGGCCGGCCGGTACGATCGGCTGGCGCGCACGCATCGCCGCGTGGGCACGCGGCCCGACCCTCGCCCGCGACATCACCCTGGTGCTGATCGTCAAGCTGATCCTCCTGATGTCGCTCAAATACGCATTCTTCAATCATCCGCAGGCCGAGCACATGTCGCTGCCGCCTGCCGCCGTCGCCGAGAAGCTGCTCTCGGTACCGGCGCCTGCATCTACCGAGGGAGACCACCATGATAAGTAGTGAAGTCGTCGATCTGTCACGTCTGCAGTTCGGCATCACGGCGCTCTACCACTTCCTGTTCGTACCGCTGACGCTCGGCCTGTCCTGGCTGCTCGTCATCATGGAAGCGGTTTACGTGATGACCGGCAAACAGGTCTACAAGGACATGACCCAGTTCTGGGGCAAGCTGTTCGGCATCAACTTCGCGATGGGCGTGACGACCGGCATCACGCTCGAATTCCAGTTCGGCACGAACTGGTCGTACTACTCGCACTATGTCGGCGACATCTTCGGCGTGCCGCTCGCGGTCGAAGGCCTGATGGCGTTCTTCCTCGAATCGACGTTCGTCGGCCTGTTCTTCTTCGGCTGGAACCGCCTGTCGAAGGTCAAGCACCTGATGGTCACGTTCCTCGTCGCGCTCGGCTCGAACCTGTCCGCGCTGTGGATCCTCGTCGCGAACGGCTGGATGAACAACCCGGTCGGCGCCGAGTTCAACTACCAGACGATGCGCATGGAGATGACGAGCCTGTTCGACGTGCTGTTCAACCCGGTCGCGCAGGTGAAGTTCGTGCACACGGTGTCGGCCGGCTACGTGTCGGCGGCGATGTTCGTGCTCGGCGTGTCGTCGTGGTACCTGCTGAAGAAGCGCGACGTCGACTTCGCGCTGCGCTCGTTCGCGGTCGCGGCCGGCTTCGGCCTCGCGGCGACGCTCTGCGTGATCGTGCTCGGCGACGAATCGGGTTATACGACCGGCGAAGTGCAGAAGATGAAGCTCGCCGCGATCGAATCCGAATGGGAAACGCAGCCGGCACCCGCATCGTTCACGCTGATCGGCATTCCGAACCAGGAAGAACAGCGCACCGACTACGCGATCAAGATCCCTTACGCGCTCGGCCTGATCGCGACGCGCTCGATCGACGAACCGGTGATCGGCCTGCGCGAGCTCGCGAAGCACAGCGAGGAGCACATCCAGAGCGGGATGGTCGCGTACGGCGCGCTGCAGAAGATCAAGCAGGGCGACACGAGCGACGCCACGCGCGCACTGTTCGACCAGCACAAGCAGTACCTCGGCTACGGGCTGATGCTCAAGCAGTTCACGCCGAACGTGGTCGATGCGACGCCCGAGCAGATCAAGGCCGCCGCGAAGAAGACGATCCCGCCGGTCGCGCCCGTGTTCTTCTCGTTCCGGATCATGGTGGCCCTCGGCTTCCTGTTCGTCGCGACGTTCATCGCCGCATTCTGGTTCTGCGCGCGTCGCGAACTGCTGCAGGACAACCGCCGCTGGTTCCTCCGCTATGCGGTGTGGGCAATCCCGCTGCCGTGGATCGCGATCGAATTCGGCTGGATCGTCGCCGAGCTCGGCCGCCAGCCGTGGACGATCGCCGGCGTGCTGCCGACGCACCTGTCCGCGTCGAGCCTGCAGCCGAGCGACCTGTACCTGAGTCTCGCGGGCTTCATCCTGTTCTATACCGCGCTGTTCGTCATCGAGATCAAGCTGATGTTCAAGTACGCGCGCCTCGGCCCGTCGTCGCTGCATACCGGCCGCTATCACCACGAAATCGCGGCCGCCAGCGAGCGCGCCCCGGCGTGAGCACGCACCTGAAACGGAACAAGGAATCGCTATGGACTATGCAACTCTCAAGCTGATCTGGTGGCTGCTCGTCGGCGTGCTGCTGATCGGCTTCGCCGTCACCGACGGCTTCGACATGGGCGCGACCGCGCTGCTGCCGTTCCTCGGCAAGACCGACGAGGAACGCCGCATCATCGTCAACACCGTCGGCGCGACGTGGGAAGGCAACCAGGTGTGGCTGATCACGGCCGGCGGCGCGATGTTCGCGGCCTGGCCGCTCGTCTACGCGGCGTCGTTCTCCGGCTTCTACTTCGCGATGCTGCTCGTGCTGTTCGCGTTGTTCTTCCGGCCGGTGGGCTTCGACTACCGCAGCAAGCGGCCCGACCCGCGCTGGCGTGCGGGCTGGGACTGGGGCCTGTTCGTCGGCGGCTTCGTGCCGGCGCTCGTGTTCGGCGTCGCGTTCGGCAACCTGCTGCAAGGCGTGCCGTTCAAGTTCGACAGCGACCTGCGCGTGACCTACTACGGCAGCTTCTGGGCGCTGCTGAACCCGTTCGCGCTGCTGTGCGGGCTCGTCAGCCTCACGATGCTCGTCGCGCACGGTGCGGCCTTCATCAAGATGAAGACGGAAGGCGTGATCGCACGCCGCGCATCGGTCGCGCTGCGCGTGACGTCGTTCCTCGCGGTCGTGCTGTTCGCGCTGGCCGGCGTGCTGGTCGCGTCTTATATCGGTGGTTTCCACATCACGCACGCCGCGCCGACCGATACGGTCGCGAACCCGCTGCTCAAGGACGTCGCCGCCGGCTCGGGCCTGTGGCTCGCGAACTACAGCGAATTCCCGTGGATGATCGCGGCGCCCGTCGTCGCGATCGCGGGCGGCCTGATCGCGCTGCTGCTCGCCGGTTCGAAGCAGGAGAAGACGGCGTTCTTCTGCACGGGCCTGATGATCACCGGCGTGATCCTGACCGCCGGCTTCTCGATGTTCCCGTTCATCATGCCCTCGTCGCTCGACCCGCGCAGCAGCCTGACCGTGTGGGATTCGACGTCGAGCCACATGACGCTGCAGGTGATGCTGTTCGCGGTGATCGTGTTCCTGCCGCTGATCCTGCTCTACACGAGCTGGGTGTATCGCGTGATGCGCGGCAAGGTCACGCGCGAGGTACTCGAAGAGAACAAGCATTCGATGTATTGATGCTTTGAACCGGGACGGGGCGCGCACGCGCCCTCGCCCACCGTTTCGCAAGGAGTCGGATCATGTGGTATTTCAGCTGGATTCTCGGTATCGGCGTCGCGCTGTCGTTCGGCATCGTCAATGCGATGTGGCTCGAAGCGCGGCAGAAGACGCAGGAAGCACGCGTTCGCCACGACTGACGCGCGCGCCGGTCATGCGGCCGCCGTCCGGAAGGAACCTCGCCTCGCGCGAGGTTTTTTTTCGCCCCCGGCCAGCCGGACAGGCCCGGTCGCCGATGCCAATTTAGCGCCAGATTGATACCACTTGAATACCAATAAAAGGTTTCATAAGATCTTTGGACACGGCCGCAGACAGGCCGAATCCTTCTGGGTGGGGGAGACATGCGAATCCCGTATGTGGCGCGCGCGTGCGCGCTATCTCGCCGTCGGCGTGCGGCGGCCGATTGCGCGTCGTCGGCGAGCGTTGCCGTCGTCGACCGCGCAGGTCGCGCGCGCGCCTTTGCCAACGGGCGCGCCGTCATTGCATCAGC
>NZ_JAAGPG010000460.1:0-6698 GCF_017104665.1 Burkholderia sp. Se-20378
GGCGGCTGCGCGGGTTGCGGCTGCGATTGCGATGCGCCCGCCGACAGCGCGGCGGCCGACGCGGCCACTTCGGACGCCGGCACCCATTCCTCGACGATGCCACCCGATGCCGCTTCGGGCGCCGAGGCAGCCGACGCGGCCGAGGCCGCGCCCGTATCAGCCTCGGGCGCACGCTCCACCCGCTGCGTCCTGACCGGTGCGGGCGCCTTCTTCGCCTCGGGCGGGAACCACGTGTCGTACAGGTCCGTCACACGCTCGCGCAGCGACGCGAACCAGCCCGGCGACGGCTCGGTATCGAATTTCGCCTTCGTGTCGACGATCCGGGCGCGCTGCGCACGCTGGAAGAAATCGCCGACGATCGGCAGCGCACTGTGCGCGCCCTGCCCCCAGTAGTCGCTGCGCAGCGTCACGCGGCCGTCGTCGAAACCGACCCACGCGCCGGCGACGAGGCCGGGCTGCATCAGGATGAACCAGCCGTCCGCGTTGTCCTGCGTCGTGCCCGTCTTGCCGGCCACGTCGCCACGAATCCCGAAGCGTGTGCGGATGCTGCCGCCCGTGCCGCGCGTCACGACATCGCGCATCACGCTGAGCAGCGTCTTGTCGGTTTCGGCGTCGAGCGCGCGCTCGGGCGGCGCCGGCGCGTATTCGGCGAGCACGTCGCCCTGGCGGTTCTCGATCCGCGTCACCATCTGCGGCTCGACATACAGCCCGCCGTTCGCGATCGTCGCGTACGACGCGACCATTTCCTTCAGCGTGACGGGGCTCGTGCCGAGCGCCAGCGACGGCACGCGTTCGAGCGGGCTTTCGCGCACGCCCATGTCGCGTGCGAGCCTGGCCACGGACGCCGGCCCGACCTTCTCCATCACCTGCGCGGTGATCCGGTTGCGCGACAGCGCGACCGCGTCGCGCAGCGTCATCGGCTTGCCGGTCGGCGGCACGTCATCGTTCGGCCGCCAGATCTCACCGCCCTTCAACGGGATCTCGATCGGCTGGTCGATGAACGTGTCGTCCGGCGTCATCCCGTTCGCGAACGCGACGCCATAGACAAACGGCTTGAACGTCGAGCCCGGCTGGCGCCGCGCCTGCGCGACGTGGTCGAACGGCTCGTTGGTGAAGTCGCGGCTGCCGACCCACGCGCGGATCTGCCCGTCGCGCGGATCGATCGCGAGGAAGCCGGCCTGCACGTCGGTCTTCGTCTTGCACAGCGCGCGCATGAAGCCGCGGTCGGCCGCGAGCAGCTTCATCGCGGCCGCGTCGTCCTTGCCGCCGTCCTGCGCGGCCTTGTACTCGGGCGACTCGCGCATGAAGGTGCGGAACACCTCGTTGTCGGTGCCGCAGCCGTCGCGGCCGCTCCAGGCGTTGTTCGCAATGCCCTGCAGCTGGTTGCCCTGCAGCGTGAGCGCCTGCGTCGCCATCTGCTGCAGCCGCGAGTCGATCGTCGTGCGCACGATCAGCCCGTCCGCGTAGATGTTGTAGTCGTTGCGGTCGGCCCACGCGATCAGCCATTTGCGCAGCTGCTGCGCGAAATGCGGCGCCGGCCCCGGCGGCTCCTTCTGCCGCTCGAAGTCGATCCGCAGCGGCCGGCGCTGCAACTGCGCGAACTGCGCGGGCGACAGCTTGCCGTACTTCACCATCTGGCCGAGCACCGTATTGCGCCGCTGCAGCGCGCGCTCGGGGTTCAGCACCGGGTTGTAGTAGCTGTTACCCTTCAGCATGCCGACGAGCGTCGCGCTGTCGAGCACGTCGAGCTCGTCCGCCGACTTGTCGAAATAGGTGCGCGCGGCCATCTCGACGCCGTACGCGTTGTACAGGAACGGCACCGTGTTCAGGTAAGTCTCGAGGATCTGGTCCTTGCTGTAGACCGCCTCGATCTTCAGCGCGGTGATCGCCTCCTTCACCTTGCGCGTGAGCGTCGGCGCACGGCCGATCTCGTCCGGATACAGGTTGCGCGCGAGCTGCTGCGTGATCGTCGAGCCGCCCTGGCGGCTGCCCGAGAACGTATGGAGCGCGGCCGACGCCGTGCGCTTCCAGTCGAGGCCGTGGTGCTCGTAGAAACGGTGATCCTCGGTCGCGATCAGCGCGTCGACCATGTGCGGCGAGATCTGCTTGAGCGGCACCCACTCGCGGTTCGACGGCTTGAATTCGGCCAGCAGCTTGCCGTCGGCGGACAGCACCTGCGCCGGCTGGTCGACGCGCGCCTTGCGGATGTCGCCGATGCCCGGCGTGAACGGGATGAGCACGACCACGTACACCACGAACAGCGTCGGCACGGCGGCGCCGGCGAGCAGCACGCCGCGGCGCGTCGGGTGACGGACATGGTGCCACGCGGTGGCGGCGAGAGGCTTGACCCGCGCGACGGCGGCAGCCGCGACGGGTTGGGCGCGCGCGACCCATCTGGCACAGAAGTCACGCACTGACGACACGTTTCGGCGATTCACGCGGGTGGAGCTCGGCTGAAAAGGGTGCATCGTACCAAACTCGCGCGGCCCGCCGGACTGCAATGGCGCGGCGGCGGCACGCGCGGCGCGGCTGCGCGGCGGTTCACACGCAAAAAAGGCGCGCGCCCCGCAACCGGAACGACGCGCCAAGCCTGGTACTACAAACGGGTGGCCGCGCCAGGCGCGGCCGATCGGCGCCGCAACTCAGCGCACGAGAAAACCGTAGGTCAGCGGATCGCGTTCGTCGACGATCCAGTTCGCGAACCCGCAGATATGCGCGCTGCCCTCCACTTCCGGAATCACGGCCGGGATGCCGCCAACCGACGTTTCGCGCAGCACGCGCCCCTTGAAGACCGTGCCGACGATCGATTCGTTGACGAGCGTGTCGCCGGCCGCGAGCAGCCCGCGCTGGTAGAGCTGCGCGACCCGGCCGCCGGTGCCGGAACCGGTCGGCGAGCGGTCGACCTCGCGATCCGCGAACACGCAGCAGTTCGCCTGCGTCGAGCCCGGGTGGCGCGGCGCGTTCGCGATGATCGTGCCGTAGATGTGGTTGATTTCCGGAATCTCCGGATGCTCGACCGGATACTTCACGTTCGCGGCGGCCTTCACTTCCGCGCCGAAGCGGATCAGCTTTTCCACGGCCGCTTCGCGCACCGGCAGGTCGAACGGCGCGCCGTCGACGTAGAAATAGAACGCGCCGCCGTACGCGATGTCGCCGGTCACGGTGCCGAACGACGGCGTCTCGACCGACACGTCGCGCTGCCAGATGAACGACGGCACGTTGACGAAGCGCACCGGCCCCGCATGCTCGCCGTCCCACTTGACGAACGCCTCGATGAAGCCGCACGGCGCGTCGATGCCGACCCGCGTTTCCGGCACCGTGCGCTGCACCCAGCCGAGCTCGACGGCCGCGGTCGACAGTGCGATCACGCCGTGCCCGCAATGGTCGCTGTAGCCTTCGTTATGCAGGAAGATCACGCCGAAATCCGCGTTCGGCGACACGGGCTCGGTCAGGTAGCCGCCGTACATGTCGGCGTGGCCGCGCGGTTCGAACATCAGCGCGCGGCGGATCTCGTCGGCATTTTCCTTGAGCCACGCGCGCCGCTGGACGATCGTGTCGCCCGGCAGGCGCGGCAGCCCGCTCGTGACGATGCGGAACGCTTCGCCGCCCGTATGGACTTCGACGGTGGAAAGGGATCGGGAAATTTTCATGGTGGATCGAATGCGTTGAAACGAAAGACGGCGGCCGCGCCGCCGTCCGATGGCAGGCTGGCCGGTTACTTCGCGTACGGTTCCGGCAGGCCGTTGCGGATCACGTAGACGGTGGTCGGCGCGCCCTTCAAGTCGCCGTTCGCGTCGAACGAATAGGTGCCCGCGACACCCTTGTAGTCCGACTTCGCGAGCTGCGCGATCAGCTTCGCCTTGTCGGTGGTCGTGCCGGCCTTGACCATCGCGTCGGCGAGCAGCTTCATCCCGTCGTAGTAGTTCACGCCGTAGACCTGCGTATCGGTGTGATATGTGTCGTGGTACTTCTTCAGGAATTCGCGGCCGGCCGCCGTCTTCTCGAGCGCGACGCCGCCCTGCGCGCAGTAGACGATCGACGCCGCGTCGCCCGCGACCTTGCCCATGTCCGCCGAGCAGATGCCGTCGCCGCCGAGCAGCTTCGCGCGCAGACCGCGCTGCTTCATCTGCTTGGCCATCGGCGCGCCCTGTGCCGCATAGCCGCCGAGGAAGATCACGTCGGGGTTGCTGGCCTTGATCTTGGTGAGAATGCCGAGGAAATCGGTGGCCGACGAACTCGTGTATTCCTGGTCGACGATCTTGATGCCGTTCGCCTTCGCGACGTTCATGAACTGCTCGGCAACGCCCTGCCCGTACGCGGTGCGATCGTCGATCACGGCGGCGGTCTTCGCGTTCAGCGTCTTCGCGGCAAAGGTGGCCATCGTGCCGCCGAGCTGTTCGTCGCTCGCGCCGATCCGGAAGATGTTCTTGAAGCCCTGCTTGGTCAGCGCCGGGTTCGACGCGACCGGCAGCATCGGCACGCCGGCGGTCGAGTACACGCGCGATGCGGGAATCGCGACGCCCGAGTTGTACGGCCCGAGCACCGCGACGACGCCCTTGTCGACGAGATTCTGTGCAACCTGCACGCCGGCCTTCGGGTCGGCCTGGTCGTCGTCGGAAACCAGTTTGAAGGTGACGGTCTTGCCGGCGACCTTGATGCCGGCCTTGTTGAGTTCGTCGACGGCCAGGCGCGCGCCGTTTTCATTGTCCTTGCCGTTCGCGGCCTGCGGGCCGGTCAACGGCGCCGAATGGCCGATCATCACGACTTCCTGCGCCTGCGCGGAAGTCAGCGCGCCGGCGGCGAGGGCCACCGAGAGCGCGGTAACGAGGTGTCGCATGGTGTCTCCTGATTGGTTTTGTGTGAAACCAATGTAGGACACGCGTGGTCACCATGCAAGCAATTAAAAAATAAAAACTTCGATTCTGGTCATTTTTCAGACCAGAACGAACCCGGCGTGGTCACTTCGGCGCGATGTCGCGCCGTACGCGGAGGATGTGCTGCTCGACATAGAACGCCGCCGCATCGGCGTCGCCGGACACGATCGCCTCGTAGATCAGCCGGTGCTCGGACACGTAGAGCCGGATCCGCCCCGCATCGTAGATGCCGTCGTCCTTCAGCCGTTTCCACAGCGGCTGGTCCATCGTCTTCGCGACTTCGTCCGCGATCTTCACCATCAGCGCGTCGCCGGTCATCAACGCGAGTTGCCGGTGGAACAGACGGTCGCTCTCGTTCCACAGCGCGCGCTGATGCGGATCGTCGACGTCGGTAATGGTCTCCATCTGAGCCAGATAGCGTTCGGCGCCCGGGTCGGCACGGCCGTGCGCGGCCGCGAGGCGCGCGATCGCGGGCTCCAGGATCAGCCGCACGTCGAGCGTCGACGTCGGGCTGAAATCGGGTTCGGACGCCCGGTGCATGTCGCCGTGCTGCGCGAGCACGTCGAGCGGCGACGCGACGACGTAAGTGCCCGAATTGCGCTTCGTGAACACGAGCCCTTCGTTCTGCAGCGCGCCGAGCGCCTCCCGCACGGCCGGCCGGCCGACCTGGAACAGCCCCGCGAGCTCGCGTTCGGACGGCAGCCGCGACTCGGCGGCATAGCGCCCCGCGCGGATCTCGTCGCGGATCTTCTCGGCCACCTGCTCGTAGATCTGCAGCGGCCTGAAACCGCCTTCGAGTGTGTCGGGACGCGCGGACATCATCGTTGTCGCTCCTGCCCGGTCGCGGGCGTGAATCTGGAATGGGTTCGCACTATACCGGAGCGCGCCGGCATCGAGGCCATGGCGGCCCTTCTGGACAGATATTAGAACCAAAACCGGCAAGCCGCTTTATTTTCTGGGTTGCGGGTGGGCCAGCAAGTGGTATAGATTCGATCCACACTGCCCTGTGTCACGGTATCCGGCAGCCCTGTGGCGGGCGCGGCATGCGCCCGTCGTCCACGCTCACCGACGCATACGACGTACACGATGACCGCTCTTTCCCCGATTCCCGTTTTCGATGCGGCCGACACGGCCGCGCTGCTCGACTACCCGGCGCTGCTCGCCACGCTCAGGCAGGCCGTCGCCGACTATGCGGCGGGCGAGATCGTCAGCCCCGAACGCCTGGTCGTGCCGCTGCAGGCCGGCGGCGTGATGCTGTCGATGCCGTCGAGCGCGCGCGACCTCGCGACTCACAAGCTCGTGAACGTGTGCCCGGGCAACGGCGCGCGCGGGTTGCCGACGATCCTCGGCCAGGTCACCGCATACGACGCGACCACCGGCGAAATGCGTTTCGCGCTGGACGGCCCGACGGTCACCGGGCGCCGCACGGCCGCCATTACCGCCCTCGGTATCCAGGCGCTGCATGGCGTCGCCCCGCACGACATCCTGCTGATCGGCACCGGGAAGCAGGCGGCCAATCACGCGGAAGCGCTTGCCGCGATCTTTCCCGATGCGCGCCTTCACGTGCGCGGCACGAGCGCCGACAGCGCGGCTGCATTCTGTGCCGCGCACCGCGCGCTCGCGCCGAAGCTCGTGCCGCTCGACGGCGCCGCGATTCCCGATGAGATCGACGTCGTCGTCACGCTGACGACGAGCCGCACGCCCGTCTATCGAGAAGCAGCGCGCGAAGGCCGGCTCGTGGTCGGCGTCGGCGCGTTCACCGCGGACGCGGCCGAGATCGATGCGAACACCGTGCGCGCCAGCCGGCTGGGCGGCGCCGATACG
>NZ_JAAGPG010000461.1:0-6350 GCF_017104665.1 Burkholderia sp. Se-20378
TCCAACCTCGTCAACTCGCTGACCCCGCTCGGCGCCAGCCTCACCGGCACGGTCACGACGCCGGCGGGCGGCGGCTCCGTGGTGGGTGGCCTGACCGGCAGCTCGAACGGCGGAGCCGCGGGCGGCGCCGGCAACCTGCTGTCGCCGGTGACGAACCTCCTGGGCGGTCTGCTGGGCGGCGGCAACAAGAAGTAACGCTTTACCTGTCAGAACCAAAGGCCAATGGCCGGGCGCGCATCCATACAAAGCCCGGCCGACGGCCGGCGTCACCCGCCAAGCGGGGGCGCCGGCCCTCATCCGTACGAGGATCCGATCATGAATTCCACGCTTGACGGCATCGCCGCGGTCCAGGACCGCCCACCCCGTTCCGCCACGCCCCTCCGCGCCGGCCTGCTCGGCATCGCCGCCGGACTCTTCGCGCTGTGGATCACGCGCGACCAGCCGACCCTCGATGCAGCCACGCGCGCGGTCATCGCCAGCCTCGCGATCATCGGCACGATCGCGCTGCACGAAATCTTCATCTCGCGCGTCTACCTGCGCCCGAGCGCAGGCCTGTCGCGGCAGGCGGTCCGGCCGCTCGGCATCGCGCGCGTCGCGACGCGGCTCGGTGCGCTGACGTCGATCTATGCGGGCATCGGCGTGATCTACTGGCTACTGCCCGAATACCACGGCGCGTTCTACCTGCCGTTCTGGTCGCTGCTGCGCTCGCTCGCGCCGTACGTGATCGTCGCCGCGCCGTTCTACTTCGCGTGGATGGACCGCCACCAGCGCGAGACCGACGACGCGTACCTGCTGTGGGGGCGCTTCCTGTTCCGCCGCGAGCAGCCCGCGAGCTGGAAGCCGGTGCGCGAGATGCTGGCCGGCTGGGGCGTGAAGGCGTTCTTCCTGCCGCTGATGACCGTCTACCTGTCGAAGGACGCCGACCACCTGACCGCGTCGCTCACGAACGCGATGCACGCGCCGATGACGATCGCGGCCTTCGTGTTCATGTACGACCTGTCGTTCACGATGGACCTGATGTTCGGCACCGTCGGCTACCTGTGCACGTTCCGCATCCTCGACAGCCACGTGCGCACCGTCGAGCCGACGACGCTCGGCTGGGTGGCCGCGCTGATGTGCTACCAGCCGTTCTGGTCGCTGTTCTCGAACAACTACATCCGCTACGAAGGCTCGATGTTCTGGGACAACTGGCTGATGTCCGCGCCGACGCTGCGCGTGATCTGGGGCGCCGTGATCATCCTGCTGCTGCTGACCTACGCGCTGTGCACGATCTCGTTCGGGCTGCGCTTCTCGAACCTCACCAACCGCGGGATCATCACGTCGGGCCCGTACCGCTTCACGAAGCATCCGGCGTACATCACGAAGAACCTGTCGTACTGGATGGTGTCGGTGCCGTTCGTCGAGCCGCTCGGCTGGCAGCTCGGGCTGATGCACTGCGCGGGGCTCGTCGCGGTCAACCTGATCTACTACACGCGGGCGAAGACGGAAGAGCGTCACCTGATGCGCGATCCCGACTATCGCGCGTATGCCGAATGGATCGCGCAACACGGGCTGTTCGCGCGGATCAAGCAGGCGTTCGGGCAGCGCGCACCGGCCTGACGCGGTGGCCAAAGGCGGGGCTTGCTGCCCCGCCACTTCACGGAAACGCTGCGCGGCCCGAAACCGCCGTGCGGCGCCGCGCGCGCTCAGTCGAACGAGACGCCGCGGGCGCTTCCGTCACGCTCGCGACCGATCGCACGCGTCAACGCCTTGATCGCGACGAAGCTCGCGAGGCCCATGCCGAAGCAGCAGGCTGCCAGCGGCCACGCGGTAGCGCCGTCGAAGACCAACGTCGCGAACGTGCCCACGCCGGTGACGATCACGCCCTGCACCGCGTAGTAGAGCGCAACCGCCTTGCCGGCGGCATCGCCGAAATCGCGCAGCGCACCGTTCGCTGACACCGACGACATCAGCACGATACCGACCGCAACCAGCCACATCGGCATCACGAACGTCGCGAACGACGGCTTCGCCAGGACCGTGCAGACGGCCAGCACGATCGCACCCGTCATCATCGCGAGCGCCCCTCGCGCAACGCAGCCCGCTTCGCCCCACCTCGATACGAACGTCCCTGCGAAACGAGACACGACGACCATCACGATCGCGACGGTCGCAAAGGCCACGCTGAATGCCTCGCGGGAATAGCCGGCACCGCCGACCAGCACGCGCGGCGCGGTGGAGAAGAACACGAAGAACGCCCCCATCGCGGCGGCAAACGCGAGCGTATGAACCTGAAAAGGCAGGCTGCCGAGAATCGATGCGACGGACGGCCCCCGCCGATTCGCCACCCGCGGCCGCGTTTCGTGCCAGCGTGGCCACGCGCGGCCGCACGCGAGCAGACCCAGCAGGCCGAGCGTCGCGAAGATCGCGCGCCATCCGCAGGCCGTCGCGATGGCCGCGCCCAGCAGCGGACCCAACGCGGGCACGAACGCCAGCATCGCGCCGAACTGGCTGTAGATCATGCGGCCTTCGGGGCGATCGGCGTAGACATCGCGAACGGTCGCGAACGTGGCAACGAGGGCGGCCGACGCGCCCAGCGCCTGCAACACGCGCAGCGTGACGAACAAGCCACCGCCGGCGGCGATCGCAAGCGCCAGGGAAGCCGCCGCAAAACACAGTGCGCCGCCCAGCACCACCGGCCGTCTGCCGACACGGTCCGACAACGGGCCGAAGATCATCTGGCCCAGGCCGAGGACGACCATGTAGACGCTCAGCGTCAACTGGACGATGGCCGGCGACGTACCCAGCGCGGACGGCATCTCCGGGATCACCGGCAGGTACACATCCATCGCCAGCGAAGCGAGGAGATCGAAAGGCGCCATCAGCAGCAGCACCGACGGCAACGAATAAGCCCAGACGGGCGTGGATTGTTCAGGCATGACAAGGCATCCGCTCAGAAAAGGGAATCTGGCGGCGATCTGCCTGGTCAGCGAGGGACAACGGGAGATCGCCGCAACGACCGGTTGACGAAGGTCGTTGCGGCTTAGCGATCCGTGGACGGGCCGGCTCCCATGGAGAAATCCTTGCGGTGTGCGTTGACTGCGCAGTGTAGTCGGTTCGACTGGGCGGCACCAGCCGCGTGCGCACTGCCCGGCGGCGGCTACCGGGCCTCCCCCGCCTCATCTGCCGCTCAGTCGACGGCACGCCCTCATGCGGCCAATTGTCGCGAAACGACGCGATTCTTCGCCTTTCGTCGCTTTTCATCTCCTGTCCGATTGCCCACCGGTATCGCGTCGCGTATGGTGCTGGCCGTCCGCGTGCGATACGGCGCCCGACCCCCGAGCTGTCGCCCGGACCTTCGACCGTCGTCCCGCACGACGGCCGCGCGGGCCGTGCCCGCCGCTCACCGTCTCCGCGATGCCGCCCGTCGGCGCCGCGCATTCATGAGGAGAGAGACGTGATCCACAAAGTCCTGATCCTGTTCGCACTCTGCATCGCGGGCCTCGCCGCGATCGCCGCCGGTTTCCAGCACATCCCCAGCTGATTCGCGGCCCCGGCTCGCTTCGCCGAGCCTGGGGGCCGCAGCCATTCCTCTCCCCTTTTGCGATGAACCACTTTCCCGGACCGCCCGGGACGGGCGCCCTTTGCCATGCGCATCGACGTACAGCATTCCCAGCACGACATCGACGATGAACTCGACACGCTTTACGCGCGCCTGCACCAGCCAGGCCATCGCCTGTACGGCCTGCCGGCCGTCGCGCTCGGCCGCTCCGGCCTGATCGTCCGCCACCGCGAGGCGGACGGCGAATACTTCCTGTATGTCGAAGATCCGGCCTCGCGCCAGCTCGCCGGCTATACGGTGTTCAACCGCCTGCCCGAAATCCCGCGTCGCGCCGACCGCTACCTGCGCGCGCCGCATACGCGGCTGCGCGGGTCCGCGCAACGCAAGGGCCTCGCGACGACGCTGTATCGCTGGGGGCTCGACGCGGGCCTGTGCCTGATCAGCGGCGCGCGCCAGTCGGTCGGCGCCGCGCAGTTGTGGACGGCGCTCGCGCAGGACTACCGGCACGGCTTCGTCGATATCGACGGGCGGGCGCTGCGTTATCTCGGCGAAACCGTCGCCGACGACGTGCACGGTGCGCTGCATACGCGGCGGCTGATGCTCGGTCATGGATGGGAAATCGGGGAATTCGCGCGCGTGGCCGGGATGGCCGGTGCCGCCCGAACACCGGTGCGATAATCCGTGCGACCCGGGCGACGCTCGCCGCTACGCCACACGCCAACCGACACGCACCTCGATGACCACCGATCCCCGACCCGACGCCAGCCGCCACCTCGACATCGTCGCGCTGTGCGGCAGCCTCCGCGCGCAGTCGTACAATGCCGCACTGCTCGATGCGGCCGCGCTCGTCGCGCCGCACGGCATGCGCATCGTGCGCTTCGATCGTCTCGGCGAATTCCCGCTGTTCAATCCCGATGTCGAATTTCCGTCGCCCGCTGCGGTGCGCGACCTGATCGACCGCGTGAATGCCGCCGACGGCCTGCTGATCGCGAGCCCGGAATACGCGCACGGCGTAACGGGCGTGATGAAGAACGCGCTGGACTGGATCGTGGGATGCGAAGCCGTCGTGTACAAGCCGGTCGCGGTGCTGAATGCGTCGCCACGCGCAACGCATGCGGACGCGGCGCTGCGGGAAACGCTGTCGGTGATGTCGGCGAACATCGTCGAGCGCGCGTCGATCACGCTGC
Organism: Burkholderia sp. Se-20378; assembly: GCF_017104665.1. NCBI lineage: Bacteria > Pseudomonadati > Pseudomonadota > Betaproteobacteria > Burkholderiales > Burkholderiaceae > Burkholderia > Burkholderia sp. Se-20378. The sequence goes on from NZ_JAAGPG010000461.1 coordinate 4,729, forward strand.
CGATCCTCGGGAGTCAACTCGACGCGGCCGGCATCGCCGCGCATCCGCCGTTCGCGTCGGCGCTGATCGAAGCATTGCACGCGCTGCGTGCCGCAATTTCGGAAGGCGAGCCGCCACGTTGACGTTACGTGTCCCAACACATATCGCAGTCCGGAAGAATCGGACATGACGCCAGTCTGAAGGCATCATGTCCGGCCCGGCTCATCGCCCACGATAGATCGGCAGTTCACGGGCAATCGAGCCCGATTCGCTCGTGGCCGTCGACATCGTCCCGTATCCACTCGTATCGGCCGTCGAAGGCCCGGTCGAACCGATCTTCACCAGGGCTTCCGAAAGACGCGCCGGATAGTACGGATCTTCGCCGGTCTGACGGTAGCCGGCCGCGCGCACGGCAGCCAGTTCGGCCTTGACTTCCGCGCGCGTCACGGTGGACGCCTGCGCGGCCCATGCGGAAACGGAAGCGGTCGCGGCAACCGTCGCGAGAACATACAGGGCAAGCTTGTTCATCTGATCTCTCCTGAGCGTCGACGACGTTGTCGACGGAGAGTGAGTCGAGCCGCGAACGCAAAGATGACAGGCGCCAGCGGAAAATTGTCGACATCGTGTCGCCGTGCGGCAATCGGGCGTCCTGCCCGACGTATACGGCATGCGCAAATGAATACCGACCGGGTGTCAGATTTTGCCGGCCCGTGCGACTACAGGGTGGTGGCCTTGCACCACCCTCTGTACTCGCTCATGGGGTCCGATATGAAAACCAGAATCTGGATACTGATCGCGTCGCACGTCGCGACGGGGATCGTTGCATTCGCCGCCGGCATCTATGTCCTTCCGATCCTGACGGCATCGGAAGGTGCGAGAGCCGTCGAACTGCAGGTGGCCGCCGACAACGCACGTCATACCGGCCGCTTCGAACGCGGCCTGCCGGGCAGCGACCCGCTGCACTGGGCCGACGGCAAGCTGACCATCACCGATTCGTCGATCGCCTTCGAAGGCAACATCGCGCCGGGGCCCGATTACAAGATCTATCTCGTGCCGGAATTCGTCGATACCCGGGCGTCGTTCCTCGCGATCAAGGCGCGTGCCGCGCGCGTGGGCGACCTGAAGACATTCGGCAATTTCGTCGTGCCGCTTCCCGCCGACGTCAACCCGGCGCAGTACACGTCGGTCGTGATCTGGTGCGAGCGTTTTTCGAAATTCATCAGCGCAGCCCGGTATCGGAACGCGACGGCGTCAGGCCAGGTGTCGATGTAACGGGCTCCGATCGCCGCCGCATGCGGTCGCACGTTAGCGGCTCTTGCTACGCGTGCCTTTCTTCACCGCCTTCGCGCGCGGCGCTTCCTTCTCGGGCTGCGCGCCGCCGCCGGCGAGATCCTCGAGCCACGCGAGCGCGTCGACATACGACATGAACTGCTGCAGATAAGCCGGCGACAACTCGCGCATCGTCGCGAGCGACCGGTGCACGAGACTGTTCGAATTGAGCGGCCCCGCGTTGCGCGGCACCTGGTCGAGCGACTGACGGTACTGCTGCTCCGTGCGGACCTTCGACCACATCGTGCGGAAGTAGTCGACCAGCTCGGGATCGAGCCCGCGCCGGTCGGCCTGCGCATCGCGCGCGAGCCGCT